>NZ_JAQTUH010000001.1:300000-490255 GCF_028710345.1 Sulfuricurvum sp.
AATTTTTTTCATTTGTTTTCTCCATATTAAAAATTTCGGTGATATTATAATCCTATCAATCTTAAAGCACTCCAACTGTTTCACCTTTAATAAAGAGTTTGTTACAATATGATACTACCTTTAAGAAGGATTCTTTATGCTCTATAGCAATGTTGATTTTAACACCAAAACTATTCTCATTACGGGAGGGGCAGGATTCATCGGTTCCAACCTCGCTTTTTATTTTCAAGAGAACTATCCTGCGGCGCATGTAGTGGTTTTGGATTCATTTCGCTCCAATCTCACCCTATCAAACGGTAATCTTAAAAGTTTCGGTCATTTTAAAAATTTATTAGGATTTCGCGGAACGGTGATTAGCGGCGATATCAATGATAAAGCTCTTTTGCTCGATTTACGTGAGCGTTATACATTTGATTATATTTATCATGAAGCGGCGATTTCAGATACAACGGCGTTGGAACAGGATTTGATGATTCAAACCAACGTTAATGCGTTTGGAGATTTACTCGATGTAGCAGTGGCTCATGGGGCTAATATGATTTATGCTTCATCGGGTGCTACTTATGGAGATGCCCCCTCTCCTCAGAGAGTGGGACGGGAAGCCCCTCAAAACGTTTACGGTTTTTCGAAGCTAATGATGGATCATCTAGCAGGTAAATATAGCCAAAAACATAACCATATTAGTATCGTCGGATTACGCTATTTTAATGTTTACGGCCCGCGCGAATTTTTCAAAAATAAGACAGCATCGATGGTGGTGCAATTCGGTCATCAGCTTTTAAGCGGTAAAAATCCGAAACTCTTTGAAAATTCCGATAAGATTGTTCGTGATTTCATCTACATTGAGGATATCATGCAAGCCAATATTTTAGCGGCATCTCCTCGTCAATCGGGTGTATTTAACGTAGGGACAGGGAATGCGCGATCGTTTCAATCGATGGTAGATATTCTCCAAAGCGAGTTGGGAACATCGTATGTGTGTGAGTATGTCCCGAACCCTTTTATCGGACGTTATCAATTCCACACCGAAGCAGATATTCAAACAACACGTGACGTTTTAGGATATGAGCCCCGTTTTAGTTTTGAAGAGGGGATAGCAGCTTATATTCCAGAGATTAAACGTCTGTTTGCGGAGGAGCTTTCATGATGCGCCATTTTAAACCTCGTATTCTCGTTATCGGTGATTTGATGATTGACCACTATTTGTGGGGAGGGTGTGAGCGTATTAGTCCCGAAGCACCGGTACAAGTGGTAGATATTGCCCGTGAAACGACGGTACTTGGAGGGGCTGGGAATGTTATCAATAATCTAGCGGCACTCGGTTCGAGCGTATTTGTTGCCGGTGTTATCGGAGATGATGAGATCGGGGAAGAGCTTCAAAAAATGTTGAATAATCTCGGTGTCTCTACGGATGGTCTAGTGATTCAAGAGGCTCGTAAAACTTCCAAAAAAAGTCGTATCGTAGCATCAAATCAACAAATCCTCCGTTATGACCGTGAATCGAAAGAGGCAATTTCTGAATCCTCTGCTCACGCCGTAGTAGCGTATGCCGCAAGTATTATGGATCAATGCGATGTCGTTATTCTCTCAGATTACGGCAAAGGGGTCATTACTGACGCTGTTGCGCAGGGGATTATTTCCCATGCTCGTGCTTTTGGGAAAAAAGTATTGGTCGATCCTAAGGGGAAAGATTACACCAAATATCGGGGTGCTTATCTTCTTACTCCAAACAAAAAAGAGGCTTCAGAAGCAACGGGAATGTCGATTAATGATGATGTGTCGTTACGACAAGCTCTTTTATCTTTGAAAGAGACGTGTGATTTGGAGTGTTCGATGATTACCCTCTCTGAAGATGGTATTGCAATCGATGATGGGACAATGCGCCGTTTTCCGACGGTGGCTCGTGAGGTGTTTGATGTGACGGGGGCTGGTGATACGGTCATCGCGTCACTCTCCTTTGCTCTCTCTTGTGGTATGAGTATTGATGACGCTGCCAAGTTCGCTAACCGCGCGGCTGCCGTGGTGGTGGGTAAAATCGGTTCGGCTACCGTAACGCTCGATGAAATAGAAGAGTATGAAGCATCACTTCATCAGAGTGATTCGCGCGATCATCTCAAAACACACACTCAAATTGTGGAGATTGTAGAGCGTCTTAAAGCGAAAAACAAACGAATCGTCTTTACCAACGGCTGTTTTGATATTCTCCATGTGGGTCACGTCAAATATCTTCAAGAGGCAAAAAGCTATGGGGATGTATTGATCGTCGGGCTCAATACCGATAATTCTGTCCGTACCCTAAAAGGACCGACCCGTCCAGTGAATAGAGAAGAGGATCGTGCCTATATTTTAGGCGCATTGGAAGCGGTCGATTATGTGGTCCTTTTTAGTGATGAGACTCCGTATGAGTTGATCAAAAGTATTGCCCCCGATATCCTCGTCAAAGGGGGAGATTATGAGGGAAAAGCGGTTGTTGGAGCAGAATTTGCTAGTGAATTACGACTGGTTCAATTTGTCGATGGTAAAAGTACGACAGCAACAATAGAAAAAATTAATAAAGGGACAACATGCTAAAAAAGATAGCATTAACATTATTGGTAAGTACCGCTCTTTTTGCGGAGAATCATGTAGGTATCAATGTAAACGAACACGATGTAGGTGGCGATATTCGCTTGGATTTGGGACGTATGGGTTATGCGATAAACAATGCTTATATCGGTGCGCGAGTGCTCAATGGAGATAAAAGAAACAGTGATACGATTAATGATACTGATCCATTACTAGAAGCTTCTTTTATGGTGATGCAATCTGTACGTGGAGTACCAGAACTAAAAGTTGGTTTTGGGGTTAAAACTGAATACACTAAGATTGACGGGTCGTATTATCTCGCTGCTCCTTTAGGTGTTGAGGGTGAATTACAACTTCCACTTCAGCTCCCTTTTCCTACCTATATGAACGGTGCTTTTTATTATGCACCCTCAGCACTTAGTTTTCAAGATAGTGATGGGTATACGGAGATTCGAGTTGGAGTAGATTTTGAGCCGATAGAGCATGCGCGAATTGGTTTTGGGTACCGCAGTATCGATACTGATTTGATCATGCGTAATGTTACCTATAACGATTCATGGTATTTTAATATGAGACTCGATTTTTAAATAATCTTCTTTATTGCTTCTATCACCTCATTTGAGGTAATACTTGTCATACACTCATGATGTCCCAACGGGCATTCGCGCTTTTTATTGTTCTAACGTCTTCGAAGCGAAGCTCCGTAGACTACGCTAACGCTGTGTTTCACTCGGCGTGATGCCCTTGAAGCGCGATAGTATTAACAGCTTTAATCACCTCATCTGCGGTAATACTTGTCATACACTCATGATGTCCTAACGGACATTCGCGCTTCATACACGGTGCACACTTCATATCGTGTCGTACAATGATACTTTTTTCATTCATCCATTGGGAAGTCTCTAAATGACGTGTCGGTCCGAATATTGCAACGGTGGGGACTTGATACGCTGCCGCAACGTGCATAGGACCGCTGTCGTTGGTGATAAAGAGATCCAACCCGCCGATAAAGCTACACAACTCCACAATCGATGTTTTCCCTGCAAGATTGGTAACATTGATCCCCTCTAGGCGAGATTCAATATCGTTTGCCATCCCCACTTCATTGGGTCCTCCGAAGAGGATAATTTCAAAACGATCACTGTAGGCGCGTGCCACTTCGGCAAATTTGTCCGGATACCACCGTTTGGCACTCCCATACGTTGCCCCAGGATTAATCCCTAATGTTGGACGCGAAAAGCGGTGCGGTGGGATATGAAGTTTGAGGTTTTCGATGATGAGCAAAGCGGAGCTAAGGCTTTGGGCAATATCACGATATTGTTCTACCAGATGGGAGGGGTGTGAAGGTGTGATAGCATGTGTGAGTAGCAATGATGAATGCCAACTTTTGCGCCCTGCTGTGATTGGTGTACCGCTCCAATAGAGGAGCAGTGATGAGTGGAGCTGATTGCGAAAGGTAATCGCTATATCATGCGCACCCAACTCTTTTGCAAAATTATAAGTATTGAGGAGACGATTTCCCCCTTTTTTTGTCTCATCGATAATATAGCGTTTGCATTGAGGGTGATATTTTAACGCTTCGATACTCACGAATGATCCCACTAAAGTGAGTTCGGCTTCAGGGTAGATTTTACACAGTGCTTCGATTGCAGGGGTCGCCATCACTGCATCACCGAGCCAGTTGGGGAGGATGATGAGTATTTTCATGACTCTGCCTTATAGGTATAGATAGGGGAGGAGGTGGGAGTCCATGTGATATGTAACTCTCCTCTATGGGTGGAGCAGATCAGGTTGTATTCATTTGATCGTTGCGTATAGCGGATAAATTGGGCATCCTGTAAATGAGAAACCATCGTTTTATACGCTTCAAAAGCGCTTCGCTTCCGGATAAGCCCTTCACGATTATCGATTAAACCGTATCCAGGAGCGATGAGTTGATGCCAATAAACACAGCTCACTTGTTGTGAAGCAAAGGCGAGAAGATGGTAGCGAACCATGTAATCACTGTAATCCTCTTCGCTGACACACTCATATTCACTCGTTGGAGCATAAGGGGCAGTCCCTTTTATCGGCCAGTTGGTTTCGGTGATGATAAGTTCCTTAGAGACTTTAGGACTTAGAGAGATCAAACTGCTTAAAAGGTTGATTTTTTCCATAAGGGAAAACCCCATTTGTGTATTTTCAGGTGCTCCGCGACGATCGACATAGAGGAGACTTCCGAGTGCGTCAAATTTGATTTTTGCGAGGTTAAAGAGGGTGTGCGCAGTGAAATGGTACTCGAAATCGATTACGTTCGAACCGATAAGTTTGAGATGGGGAAAGCGTGTTTTTTTCAGCTCATACGCAACAGCATAAAAATCGAGGTATTCGTTGACACTGAAAAATCCCCATTTAGCGCGGTTAATGGTACTACCGATAACATAGGTAGTGCAGAGACCCTCCAGTGCTTCGAAAATTTGGATGAGATGATCTTTAGTGAGGGTTGGAGAGGTGATATGTTCACGATCTTGCAACAGCGCAACCGTAATCTCTTTGTTCGTAAAACTACGGATAAACGCGACGTATTCATGTAGCTTCTCCATCTCCCACAACGGAATGCGGATAAGAAGTTTTTTGACACCTAACTCATCAATTAAGTAAGGGGTTGTATTGGGCTCTTTGTCCAGATTCACCCCCATTCCGAAAAATGACTCCCCTGTAAGAGAGCGGCGTGGAATAAATGGTATCAATAGTATGGCTATTGGGAGGAGGATGAGGGCAATAAAAAATGTTTTAATAAGAGAGGGGAGGGCACTGCGACGCATGGCACGTTTAAGTGCACGATCACGAATAATAGAGGGCTGGTCGGAGTAGTAATCCCAAGAAAATGGTTGTTTCATATACGTATTATACCGTTATCTTTACATCGAATCGGGTAAAATACCAATTCATAGATTTGTCATCCCCGCGAAGGCAGGAGTCTAGCTGGATTCCCGCCTTCGCGGGAATGACGAAAAACGGTTATTTTGAAGGAAGAGAGAGAATGAATATACTGGTGGTACGCAACGATAAACTGGGTGATTTTATTACCGCATTGCCGACATTGTATGTCCTTAAACACCATAACCCGCAAAACCGAATCATCGCCCTTGTAGCTCCCCTAAACCGTAAACTCGCCGAATCGTGCGATTTTATCGATGAGGTGATTATCGATAATGGTGAAGATATTTTAGCACTGGCGTTGAAACTGAAACACGCCCATATCGATGCCTCAATCACCCTTTTTTCCAATACTCGCGTCGCGCTGGTGCAGTGGATTGCCCGCATTCCCATCCGAATCGCCCCCGCCACTAAAATAGCTCAAATCTTTTACAATCGCCGCATTACGCAACGTCGCAGTGAAGTAAAAATGGGAGAGTTCGAGTACAATCTTCAGCTTACCCGTGCACTTTTTCCTGAGATATCGTTGGATTTTCCCAAACCCCTTTTCCATTTTGATGAGGATATTTTCAAAACCTTTTGTGAGGAATTTACGATTACCAAACCCATCATCGCTTTTCACCCCGGTTTCGGAGGATCATCCGATGCGAATTGGACACTCCATGAGTACGTTGAACTGGTATGGATTGCCCAAGAATTTGAGAGCGTCGATATACTCATGACATTTGGCCCCGATGAAGAAAAATTGTACCATGAGGCACAAGAGTTAGTGGATGAGCGGAGGGTGAAACTTTACCGCTCACGTGGAAGTGTGGTCGATTTCGCAGCTCTTCTTAGCCGATTTAGACTCTTTGTCAGCACCTCGACGGGGACGTATCATCTAGCATCTGCCAGCGGTTGTGAAACCTTTACTTTTTTCGGTGATTCACGATTTGCTTCTGCGTTACGATGGAAAAGTATCGGAGAGGAGAGTAAACAGCACCATTTTATGATTCCATTAGAGCCAAAAGGGCGCGCAGAGATGTTTGAGCAGGTCAAGCAGGAGTTGAGAAATTTCCTCTCAGCCATCGCTTAAGTGATTTTTTAAAATTTTTAGTCCGTTTGTTAGTGTCATTATGCCGTTTCATCTCCGCAATCGTCACGGCCACATTAAATCCGCTCAATCTTGCATATTCCCGACCCATTATCTCTAACTCCTCATCGCTTGCCCAGAGTTTATTGAAGTTTTCGCAACCCTGTAGAGGAGAAATTTCTCGAAACTCCATCCGATTGATGTCAACAATGCTAAATTGATACCCGCTTTCTGTTTTTTTGATGAGAATATTACCGGGCGAATAATCGAGATGCCATACCCCTTTTTGGTGTAAACCATAGGTATAAGTGGCAAATGCGGTGAAAATGGCTTCCCTATCTTCGAGCGGTTCAAGTAGGGGTGTGCGGATGGTGAAATCGTAGTCGAAAAATTCTGAGATAAAATAGCTATCCGCCAATAGAGCTGATTCGAAAAATTCAATCAACGCAATAGGTTCAGGGGTAGCGATGTTTAACTCTTTTAGGCGAAGCGCATTGTGATACGATTTGTACGCTTTGCTTTTACGAAAATAGGTATAGACGATACGATTAAGCAGATGGGGGACTTTAAACGATTTAACAACCGTTTTAATCCCCTCTATCTCAATGATTTTGAGTTCATTGCGGGCTTTATGTATAGAGTGATTATCACCGGTAAAGATTGTTTGAATTGATTCCAATGAGTCAGAGAGATAAGCGTAGTGAAGAGGAGTGGTTAATGAAAATTTCATAATCCCAACCTTTCACAAAATTGTTCACTACTTAGGAGAAGAATATCGGGGCTATAAAAGCGTTGATCGTTGGAAATAATGCAATCGCATAAAGCTTTTTTAGCGAGGATATATTGGATGGTGTCTTCCAAATCTTTAAAATAACTGTTTTGAGCCATAAGTGCACAGGTCTCTTCAACTTCATTGTTTGAAAAATCAATTATTTTACAAAAACGATTGATTTTTGTAATTTCATTGAGTGCTTGTTTTTTGTCTTTTTTAGCACTAAGATAATAAACCGTTGTTACGATGTCGCAGCTCGTAAAAAGGTGTACGTTTCGTTGCAGTGAATCAATAATTATTTTTTTGCTCTGAATATGCGATATTCTTGTATCATCCACAAAGTCCACCAAAATATTGGCATCCAAAAAGAGTCGCTTAAACATCCATTTGTGCTTTTATTTCTTGAATAGTTAAATTTCCAAATACGCCTGAAGCGCTACCTACGATGCTCATCGCCGCTTCTAGTCTCTTTTGTTTTGCAATTTCTTCATAACGTTGTTCAATCATTTCGCTGATTGCTTTGGTTAATGAGAGGCCTTCTATTTTGGCGATCTCTTCCAAGTGGGCAACAACAGTACTGTCAAAAACGAAATTTTTACGCAATGTAGCTGACATCTGTATTCCTTGTTATGTATGAATTATTATGTATTATAACCATTTATTTCCAAAACAGTCGTTATAACGTATAATTAACGTCATAGAATAAAAAGAGGATGCTCATGTTGAATGTCATTATGTACCATCATATCAACAGTGATGACCTCCCCCTCTCTAACAGTGATTCGATGATGGAAGAGCATCTAGCATTGATTGCGGAGCGTTATACGACGGTTTTCCCCGGTGATGAGCTAAGTAAACGCTCTATTTGTTTGACGTTTGATGATGCCTACTTTGATTTTTATCATTATGTATTTCCATTGCTCAAAAAGTACAATCTTAAAGCTCTTCTTGCCGTACCTTCGGCTTATATCCTCGATGATACCGAGATTGCACTGGAAAAACGTCTCTCTTTAAAACATTGCGAAATTTACGAAAACTATCAAACTTTCGCTCCGTTTTGTACCTATGCGGAGCTAAGAGAGATGGTGAAAAGCGGACATGTAATGGTCGCTTCTCATGGGATGAACCATCTTAATTTGAGTGAAGATGGGGTTGATTTGGAGCAAGAGATTTTTGGCTCAAAAGTCGCACTCGAAGAGAAACTAGGGTTTAGGGTTGATTCGTTTGTCCTCCCCTATGGTAAATACAATGATGCAGTAGTTGCATTGGCTCGTGAACATTATTCTTACGTGTTTCGAATCGGTAATGCCCTCAACCCTTCATGGGATGGTATCGGAGGACTGATTTATCGGATAAAAGGGGATGGACTACAAAGAGCGGATGAGTTATTTGCCCCCCTCAAACAATTAGGATTTTGGTTTAAAACCGTGGTAAAAATAGTAAAAGGGTTACGATGAACGTATCGGCGGTAATGATTGTCAAAAACGGAGCACATACCATTCAACGTTCACTTGAAAGTTTGAGCGAATTTGATGATGTTATTGTCTACGATAACGGTTCGAGTGATGGGACACAAGAGATAGCCCGTAAGTTTTCCAATGTAAATCTGATTGAAGGGGAATTTGACGGATTTGGAACGACCAAAAATCGTGCGGCAAGTTTTGCCAAGAATGATTGGATTTTGATTATCGACAGTGACGAGGTGGTTGATGATGAGTTGTTGCACGCACTAAAAACCGAAATTCTGGATCCAAAAACCATCTATATTGTCAATTTTCTCGCCTATTATAAAGAGATTCCTATCCGTCATTGCGGTTGGAATAACCAAAAAATACGCCGTCTTTACAACCGAAGTGTCACGCGCTTTAATGATAATTTTGTCCATGAAAACATTATCGATGAGGGGATGAAAAAGCTCCCCATTGCTGGAAACATGAAACACTATAGCTACATGAGTATCTCTGATTTTATTGTCAAACTTGAGCGCTACTCAACCCTTTTTGCGACCGATAATGTCGGTAAAAAATCATCATCTCCCTCCAAAGCTTTTTTTAACGGACTCTACTCATTTTTCCGAACCTATATTCTCAAGCGGGGATTTTTGGACGGATATGCGGGGCTAATTATCGCATTTTCTCATATGGCGACCAATTTTTACAAATACATTAAACTGTATGAGATGAACTTAGAAGAAGAGAGTAAACGTGGCAACTAAAATCTGTGAATTATGTCTCTCTCCCGATTTGGGAGGATTAGAACTTTATATGATGCGTGCTTCGCGTTATTTGGGAGATACCTGTATTAGTGTTATCAATGAAAAAGGGAAGTTAAAGGGCTATTATGAGAATACCTCTTATCGCTATGCAACGCTAAAACGACGTAATGTTCTCCTTTCATGGCTCAATGCCCGTCACTTTGCCCGTATTATTGATGATGAAGAGATCGATATCATCCATTTGCACTGGACGAAAGATTTACCTTTGGCGATTATGGCTAAACTCCTCTCAAAGCGTCGTCCTAAAGTTGTGCAGTCTCGTCACATGACAATGACCCGTTTCAAAGACGATTTTTATCACCGATTCCTCTATAAAAATCTCGACATGATGCTCGCTGTAACTCATCAGGTAAAATCACAGATTGAAAAATTTATCCCTTTCGATATTCGACCTAAAACCGAGGTGCTCTACATCGGTGCAGAACAGCCGGCGCTAATTTCGTCTGAGGAACGTGTAGAACGCCGACGTCAACTTGGGCTTAACGATTCTTTTACGGTGGGGATTGTCGGGCGAATCGAAGAGCCGAAGGGACAGCATATTCTCCTTGAAGCGGTTAAGTCATTGCATCAAAACGGTATCGATGCCAAAGCAATGATTGTCGGTCATGCGATGGATGATGGGTATCTCCAAAAGCTTCAAAACGACTATGCTGATGTTGCAGTATTTACTGGATTTACCCGTGAAGCTCAGACGATGATGCAGTTATGTGATGTGATTGTCTTGGCAACGGAGAATGAAACATTTGGCTTGGTACTAATAGAAGCGATGATGTGTGGGGTGTGTGTCGTTGCAAGTGCCAGCGGTGGACCGTTGGAAATTATCGATGATCATGTTAATGGATTGTTCTTTAAAACGTTTGACAGTAGTGATCTGGCAGACAAGCTAATATTACTTTACCGTGATAGTACTTTTCGTCAGGTATTTGCCGAAGCAGGAAGAATCAAAGCGTTAGAAGTATTTGAGAGTGAAAAGCAGTTTGAACAGTTACAAAAAGTTTTGGAGAATTTATGAGAGCCAGTGTGATCGTAGCCGTTTACAAAGATGTAGAATCGCTTTCTTTAATCATAGAGGCGTTAAAGCATCAAACTTATAAAAATTTCGAAGTGATTATCGCCGAAGACGGAGAAAATCCTCAAATGCGAGAATATGTGATGAACATCACCGATTTGGATGTGAAACATACAACACACGAAGATACCGGAGTACGTAAGTCACGTTCTCAAAATAATGGAATTATTGCCAGCAGTGGAGAGTACCTTATTTTTATCGATGGTGATTGTGTCCCTTATACGACTTTTGTAGAAGCTCATGTAGCATTAGCCAAGCCAAAGACGGTTTTATCGGGTAGACGTGTTAATTTATCGGAATCCTTGACTAAAAAAGTGAAATCTAAAACGCTTGATTTACTAGATATCGAAAAACGGCTCTATAAATATATCGGTTTGGCATTTGAGAAAAATTCCAAATATGAGTATGGTATTTATCTCTCACCTAGAGGGTGGTTATATCCCCTTCTATCGAAACTTCGCAAAAGAAATACATCGATTTTAGGGTGTAACTTCTCATGCTTTCGAGAAGATATGATCGCATTGAACGGGTTTGATGAATCGTATGGTGAAAATTCGATTAGTGATGATACTGATTTGGATTGGCGGTTTCGTGCTGCTGGATTAGAGATCAAATCATGCAAGAATGTGGCTAATCAATTTCATCTATGGCATACGTTCAATGAACGAGACGTCGGGGCAGATTGTTGGGAAAAGATGCTCAAAAATAAAGAGAAAAACCGATTTGTATGTGAGATAGGAATCAATACTCACGTTAAATAGTTAAAATTATCCATAATATCATTCAAAAATGTATTGGTTGTTACGAAAAAATTACCTTTATTATGTTATAAATCGTATTATATAATGGAGTTTTGATGAAAGTTTTATTATTAGCTGGTGGATATGGAACACGTTTAAGTGAAGAGACCGATATACGACCAAAACCAATGGTAGAAATTGGTGGAAAACCAATACTATGGCATATAATGAAAATTTACAGTCATTATGGTTTTAATGATTTTGTTATTCTTCTAGGATATAAAGGTTACTACATCAAAGAGTATTTTGCCAACTATTTTTTGCATCAGAGTGATGTAACGATAGACATGCAAAATGGGAAGATGGAAGTTCTTAATAACTCAAGTGAGCCATGGAAAGTGACATTACTTGACACAGGATTAGAGACGATGACAGGTGGACGTGTTAAACGGGCACAGCACTTTATCGGACATGAGCCATTTATGCTTACTTATGGAGATGGAGTAAGTGATGTTAATATTGATGAACTGGTTAAATTTCATACCTCACATGGTAAAGCGATGACAATGTGTTCTACTCAGCCCGAAGGACGTTTTGGAGCATTGAATATAGAAGAAAATGGTCAAGTATCTAATTTTTTAGAAAAACCAAAAGGTGATGGTGGCTGGGTTAATATTGGTTTTTTTGTTTGTGAACCCAAAATTTTTGATTATATCTTAGATGGTGACAATACAGTATTTGAGCAAGCTCCACTTCAAACGTTGGCGCGAGAAGGTGAGATTATGACTTATAAGCATCGCGGTTTTTGGAAGCCGATGGATAGCTTAAAAGACAAAACGGATTTGAATAAGCTCTGGGATAGTAAGAATGCCCCTTGGAAAGTTTGGTAATGGATAAACTTTTTGGCGGAATCTATAAAAATAAAACTATTTTAGTAACCGGTCATACGGGATTTAAAGGCTCATGGTTAGTATACTGGCTTCATCAAATGGGTGCTCATGTTATCGGTTATTCGCTTCCTGCCCCTACAGAACCAAATCACATTGAATTGCTCAATCTCGATATCACCTCTATTATTGGTGATATCCGAGATTTGGATAAACTTAATCAAACGTTTGCAACTTATAAACCTGAAATCGTCTTTCATCTTGCCGCTCAACCACTTGTGCGTCTTTCGTACGAAAATCCGATTGAAACGTATGAAACCAATGTGATTGGAACGCTAAAAGTTTTCGAAGCGTGTCGTGCAAACAGTGTTAAAGCAATCGTCAATATCACCAGTGACAAAGCCTATGAAAACCGTGAATGGGTCTGGGGATACCGTGAAAATGATCCAATGGGAGGATATGATCCCTATAGCTCTTCCAAAGGGTGTGCCGATTTGCTTGCCAACTCGTACCGGAACTCCTATTTCAATCCTGCCGAATATAAAAAATCACATAACACTCTTCTGGCATCGTGCCGTGCGGGTAATGTAATTGGCGGTGGAGACTGGGCAAAAGATCGTCTTATGACCGATATTATGCTTTCTGTGTCACAAGGTAAAAAAGTGAGTATCCGTAACCCCTATGCTACCCGTCCGTGGCAACATGTCCTTGAACCTCTGAGCGGCTATTTGGCTATTGGGCAAAAGTTGTTAGAAGAGAAAGTGGAATTTGGTGAAGCGTGGAATTTTGGTCCTAGTGATGAGGGAAGCATTACGGTTGAAGAGGTCGTAAACCATGTCAAAAAACATTGGGATAAAATCGATTATGAGATCCATCGAGATCCCCATCAACTTCATGAGGCCAATCTTTTGAAACTCGATTGTTCAAAAGCCCATATCCGTTTACAATGGAAAGATGTGTGGGATAGCGAAACTACGTTTGAAAAGACGGTGAAATGGTATAAAAATTTTTACGAAAGCGGCAATGTCACCACTGAAAAAGATTTATTGGACTATATAACTGAGGCAAAAACTAAAAAATTACTATGGACAAGAGGATAATGATGACCCAAGCAGAACAACTCAAACAAGAGATTTTAGCCAAAACTAAAGAGTATTATGAGCTCGTACATAAGCCGATGCAAGAAAAAGCATTTGTATCCGGAAAAAGCCGAGTCAACTATGCAGGTCGTGTTTTTGATGAAAAAGAGATGATTAACCTCGTTGATAGCAGTCTTGACTTTTGGCTTACTTACGGTGATTACTCGAAACAATTTGAGAAAAAACTTGCTGATTATCTCGGTGTTCGATGGACATTCTTGGTTAACAGTGGAAGCTCGGCAAATTTGCTCGCTTTTTACGCTCTTACCTCTCCTTTGTTAAAAGAGCGACAAGTAAAGCGTGGGGATGAAGTGATCACCGTAGCAGCAGGATTTCCGACAACGGTTGCTCCGATTGTCCAATACGGTGCTGTTCCTGTTTTCGTCGATATGGAATTAACCCACTTTAATATCGATGTTACCCAACTCGAACAGGCACTCAGCCCAAAAACCAAAGCAGTGATGATCGCACACACGTTGGGGAACCCGTTTAACCTCCGTGCGGTAAAAGAGTTTTGTGACAACCATAACCTTTGGCTGATTGAAGATAACTGTGACGCGCTTGGCTCTACCTATGAGGGAAAACCTACGGGGACATGGGGTGACATCGGAACATCGAGTTTTTATCCTCCTCACCATATGACGATGGGTGAAGGGGGCGCGACCTATACCGATAATCCACTTTTGAAAAAAATCATGCTTAGTATGCGCGACTGGGGACGAGATTGCTGGTGTGAGAGTGGTGTGGATAATACCTGTGGATGCCGTTTTTCACAAAGCTTTGGAACGTTGCCAAAAGGGTATGATCACAAATACGTCTACAGTCATTTCGGTTTCAACCTCAAAGTCTCCGATATGCAAGCGGCTATCGGTGTAGCACAACTCGAAAAATTCCCAACATTTGTTGAAAAGCGCAAAGAAAATTTTGCAAAGCTGTACGAAGGACTCCAAGGTGCTGAAGGATTGATTTTAAATTCTGCAACACCTAACAGTGACCCAAGCTGGTTTGGATTTATGATTACGCTTGCAGATGGTGTCACTTTTAGTCGTAACGAACTGGTAGAGCATCTCGAAAATGCCAATATCCAAACCCGTAATCTTTTTGCCGGAAATATGCTTCGCCATCCGATGTTTGATAGCATGGTAGAGGGGAGTGATTATCGAGTAATCGGTGATTTGCCAAATACTGACAAAATCATGAACGACAGCTTTTGGATTGGTCTTTATCCTGGGATGGGTGATGATGCCATCGGATATATGGTTTCTAAGATTCGGGAGTTTGTAAAATGAGTTACTGGGGCAGCTATGTGAGTACTCATAATTTAAAATACGGAAATATGTAGTGTTTAAATTAATGAAAGTGGCTGTATGACTATATTATTAACGGGTGCAACAGGATTTTTAGGTAGTCATATTCTTGATGCTTTAGTGGCTCAAGGACATACAGTTATCATACTCAAACGTTCATCCAGTAAATTAAATAGGATAAAACATTTAATAAATAATATAGTTATGTATGATATTGATAAACAGCATCTTGCTGATATCTTTAAAAAATTTCACATTGAAATGATTATTCATTGTGCTACCAACTATGGACGATCTCAAAGAAAAGCAGATGAAATAGTAGAAGCAAATTTAATGCTTCCATTAAAACTACTATTACTTGGGATCGAACACGGGATTAAAACTTTTATAAATACAGATACTTTATTGGACAAGCGAGTAAATGAGTATTCTTTATCTAAAAAACAATTTTTAGATTGGCTTAAAATTTATTCTGATTCAATTTATGCAATTAATATTGCACTTGAACATTTTTATGGTCCAAATGATGATCCAAGTAAATTTACGACGTATGTGATTAAATCTATGCTTGATCATGTGAAACAACTTGATTTAACTCTTGGACAACAAAAAAGGGATTTTATATATATTGATGATGTTGTAGAAGTTTTTTTAACACTTGTTAATTCAATCAAGAATGAATCTTGTGGATTTATAGAGTATGAAGTTGGTACGGGAGAATTAACAACAATAGAAGAGTTTGTTAAAATGGTAAAAGTTATTACAATTAATGAAAATACTCTACTTAATTTTGGTGCAGTTCCCTATAGAAAAAATGAGCCGATGGAAAGTCATGTAAATCTTATTGCTTTGAAAAAATTAGGATGGGAAGCAAAAATAGATTTATTAGAAGGGCTCAAAAAAACAATTTTAATTGAGGAAAACAATATATGAAGTACCTTATAACTGGTGGATGTGGCTTTTTAGGTTCAAACATTGCAAATAAAATTATACAAAATGGGGATGATTTAATTATTTTTGATAATTTAAGTCGGTATGGAAGTGATCAAAATCTTGAATGGTTAAACAAACAAGGGCAATTTACATTCACTCATGGAGATATAAGAAATTTAAATGATATAGAAATGGTTATTAAAGAACAACGTCCGGATATAATATATCATTTAGCAGGACAAGTTGCAATGACAACATCAATTTTAAATCCTAGGTTAGATTTTGAAATAAATGTTTTAGGTAGTTTTAATCTCCTTGAATCTGTAAGAAAATTCTCACCTGAAAGCATAATAGTTTATTCTTCTACAAATAAAGTATATGGAGATTTAGAGCAATTTGAATATGAAGAAACAACATCAAGGTATTCGTGCTTGACATTTCCAAAAGGTTTTAGTGAATCAATCACGCTTGATTTTCATTCTCCATACGGTGTATCCAAAGGTTCCGCAGATCAATACATGCTAGACTATGCTCGAATTTTTGGATTAAAAACAGTCGTGTTTAGACACTCATCAATGTACGGTGGCCGTCAGTTTTCAACTTACGATCAAGGTTGGCTTGGATGGTTTATTCAAAAAGCTATTGAAATTAAAAATGAAACGGCAAAAGATATGTTTACTATTTCGGGCAATGGGAAACAAGTTAGAGATTTACTGCATGCAGATGATATTGTTAAGTTGTATCTTTTAGCTCCAGAAAAAATTAATGCACTAAAAGGGGAAGCATTTAATATTGGAGGAGGGATGAAAAATTCTTTTTCTTTGCTTGAGTTATTTCTATTTCTAGAAAAAGAGTTAAATATCAAGATGAGCTATATTCAGCTTCCTCCTAGAGAAAGTGATCAAAAGGTTTTTGTTGCAGATTTATCAAAAATTGAGCAACGTACAGGATGGTATCCTAATGTAACAAAAGAAGATGGGGTGAGAAATAGTATGAATTGGTTGGAGAGTTTAGCGTGAGTGTATGTATGCTTTCTGTTGTATTACCTTGCTATCAAGAAGAAGAAAATCTTAGAGTGCTCATCCCAAGATTAGAATCGACGTTAGAACTTTATGACTATGAAATTATTATTGTGGATACGAATAAAGAGTTAGATGGAACAAAACAATTTTGTGAAACGCAGTTAAACAAGCGCATAAGATATATTAATCGTGAACCTCATAATTATTATGCGGATGCTGTAAGAACAGGGTTGAGAGAGTGTAGAGGTGAATATATAATATTTATGGATGCGGATGGTTCCCATTCTCCAGAATTTATTCTTACCATGTTAGAGGATAGAGAAAATTATGATTTGATAATTGCTTCACGTTATATTGAAGGTGGATATACTGAAAATAATAAAATTTTAGTCGTTATGTCTCAGATAGTAAACATACTGTATAAATTTGTTATTGGTATAAAGTGCTATGATGTATCAAATAGTTTTAGATTATATAATGCGGATCAATTGAAAAAATTAACTCTTAGTTGTAACAATTTTGATGTAGTTGAAGAAATACTCTTTAAACTCGTAAGAAACAAAAAAGAATTTAGATTAAAAGAGCTTCCTTATAGTTTTAAACAAAGACTTTTTGGTATCACAAAAAGAAGTCTAGTAGCTTTTATCGCATCCTATTTAAAAACATTTTTAAAACTTTTTATTCAAGATAAGTTAGTGAATAGGAGATGGTAATGACTAAAGACACAAAAATTGAAATCATATCAGCGATAGTAATTTTTGGATTTTTTTTATCAGTTGTGATTTCTTATATTAATGGTTATTATTTAAAAATGGCTTATCCCTATAATACATTTTTATTTATTCCAGAGGTTAAATTTACTGATTTCATTAGTGAGGTTAATTTAGCAAGTAATCTAAATCCATATACTAATGATAATGGTGTTGTAAAAGCTGTTTATTACCCTTTTTCTTACCTTCTATTATATGTTTTTTCATTATTTGGGAAATATTCTTTATTATTGAGTATCGGTGTTTTTACTGTTTTATTTGTTTTTACTGCCAATAGTTATTTTAAGCCTAAACATTTTAGTAGTTATAAAAATATCCTTTTGTTAATATTTCTCTCATATCCATTTCTTTTTGATTTAGATAGAGCTAATATTGAGTGGATGGTTTTTTTATTTACGAGTTGGTCTTTGTATTTTTACTATGAAAACAAACATAATTTAGCAATTGTTTTTTTAAGCATGGCTGTAAGTATGAAGTTCTACCCAATAATCTTTTTGACTCTTTTTTTACTTGATAAAAAATATACAGTAATGGTAAAAACGATACTTTTAACATCGTTGATTACATTAATTTCCATGTATAGTTTTTCGGGTGAATTAAATGAAACGTATAAAAATATTTTACTAGGGCAGCAATTTTTTAAAGATAACTATGTTTTAGCTGATTTTGGAGGATTGGCTTACAACAACAGCCTTTTTGGAATTCTCAAATTTGTTAATTTAGCAATGAAAAAAGTAATAGGTATAAAGCTATTATCGTTAGTATATTTTATAACTGTAATATCAATTTATAGCTCACTTGTTTACTTTATGTGGCGTAAAAATTTAAAAAGATGGGAAAAGATAACTATTATTACATTTAGTATGTTGCTTTTTCCATTTGTAAGCTTTGATTATAAATTACTATTTGTTTTTATCCCGATTTTTTATTTTATTCGTGAAGAAGATACACATCATACTATGGGAATGATTCCAATTGTACTATTCGCATTACTATTGATTCCCAAAAATTTTTATTTTATATATGCCAATATATCAATATCAATTTTACTAAACCCATTAATTATGGTTTCTTTAATATTGATAGTTTTATCAAACAACTCTAATAATAAAAAGGTGACAAATTGATAAAAGTTAGTGATTTCATCGCCCAATTTTTAGCAGATCATAATGATACGGCTAAAACAGTTTTTCTCGTTTCCGGTGGCGGAAATATGCATATTATCGACGGAATCGGCAAAAATAGTGGGTTGAAATATGTGTGTAATCACCATGAGCAAGCGTGTGCAATAGCCGCAGAGGGGTATGCACGAGTATCCAATAAAATAGGTATTGCTGTCGTAACCACTGGTCCTGGAGGGACGAATGCGATTACAGGTGTGATGGGCGGATGGGTCGATTCAATCCCGATGCTCATTATCTCAGGTCAGGTGAAATTTGAAACAACGATTGCTTCTCAACCAGAACTCAATCTCCGTCAGATCGGTGATCAGGAGATCAATATCGTCGATATTGTCAAACCGATTACCAAATACGCCGTTATGGTGAGGGATAAAAATAAAATCCGTGCTCATTTAGAGGAAGCGGTTTATTGGGCGAAAAACGGCCGTCCGGGTCCCGTATGGATCGATGTACCACTTGATATACAGGGTGCAATGGTCGAAGAGGATGCACTGGTAGGGTTTATTCCCCCTGATGAACCTCTGTATGATTGTCAAATTGATACAGTAATCGATGCACTTAAAAATGCAAAACGTCCAGTTATCATTGCCGGAAATGGCATTACTCTCTCTGGTGGTGTAGAACAATTTCGAAAACTGGCATCGACACTTAATATCCCTGTTATTGCAACATTTGCCCGTTATGATATTGTCAAAGACGATGACCCGTTTTATTTTGGACGTTCGGGATCATTAGGACATCGTGCTGGAAATTTTGTAGTTCAGAACAGTGATTTGATTATCACCATCGGTGCAAGACTCAATATTCGGGTAGTTAGTTATAACTGGGAGTTTTTTGCCCGTGAAGCCAAAAAAATTGTGGTTGACATTGACCCGAACGAGTTGAAAAAACATACGGTAGAAATTGATATACCGATTGAAGCGGATGCCAAAGTTTTTTGTAGCGAGTTATTAGAAGCGACTGATTCTGCCAAATTACCATCATACAGTGAGTGGATTGAACGATGTCAGCACTATCGCCGTGATTTTCCTACGATTACAACTGAGCGTCAAGTGGTTAACGACGTAGTAGATTCGTATAATTTGTATGATGTATTTTCAAACGTTTCAAGAGATGACGATATTTTTGTTTTCGGAAACGGTACAGCCTGTGTAGCATCTTACCAGAGTTTGCGTTTACGAAAAAACCAAAAAGTGGTGGTAAATTCCGGTTGTGCATCGATGGGATACGATGTGCCTGCTGCTATCGGAGCGTGCTATGCGAATGATCAGCATGATGTTATCTGTGTGACGGGTGATGGAAGTTTGCAAATGAATATCCAAGAATTCCAAACGATTATCCACAATCAGCTCCCGATTAAACTGTTCGTCCTCAACAATGACGGCTATATCTCTATCCGCAATACTCAAGGGGGCTTTTTCAAAGGGCACTATGTCGGTTCAACCCATGAGAGCGGAGTGAGTTGCCCCGATACGATTAAAATCGCTCAGGCATATGGTTTTACAACCTATAAAATTGACAATCAAAACGATCTTGCTAATGATATATCCAAAGTCCTTGCTATGAAGGGACCGGTAGTGTGTGAAGTGATGCTCAGTCCGAGCGAAAAGATGGAACCGAAACTCTCTTCTGAAGCGAAACCGGATGGGCGAATGGTTTCTAAACCGTTGGAAGATATGTTTCCTTTCTTAGATCGAGAAATATTTAATGCCAACATGATTGTAAAGACCATCGATGAATAAGCAAACTGTTCTTATTACCGGAGCATCCAAAGGGATCGGTAAAGCAATTGCCGATTTATTAAGAGAGCAAAATATTTATGAGGTATTGATCCCTTCTCATCATGAACTTGATCTTTCAAGCAAAGAGTCTATTAAAAAGTATTGTGCACAACATCCTACTATTGATATTTTGATTAATAATGCCGGAATTAATATTCTCGGTGCGGTAGATAGCATTAGCGATGATGATATGGATACGATGCTAGGGACGAATCTAATCGGACCAATCGCTTTAATTCGAGCCGTAGTCCCATCAATGAAAGATAGTGGATCTGGGAAAATAGTTAATATCAGCTCGATTTGGGGAATACGATCAAAAGAGAATCGGACATTGTACTCCGCAACAAAATTTGCTCTTAATGGGGTAACAAAAGCACTATCGCGAGAATTAGGTGAACATAATATTTTGGTCAACTCGCTGTGCCCTGGATATGTCAATACCGAATTAACCCAAAAGAATGTTCCGCCCGAAGAACAACAAAAAATCAAAGCGACTATCCCCTTGGGACGTTTTGCTGAACCAAGTGAAATTGCAAAAACGGTAGCTTTTTTGATCTCTTCGGATAATACCTACATAACAGGACAGACGATAATCATTGATGGAGGCTTCTTGGCATGACACAACTTCAAATACACTCGAATCTCAGAGATTATACGGTCTCTTTTGAAGAGAATTTTAATTTTTTACAATCATTTAGAGAGATTGAGCATAAATGTGTCATGATTGACCGTAATGTTGCTACCCTCTATCAAAATTATTTCGATGCAGTGTTTAAAGAAGATGAGATCATTTTATTTGATGCCATCGAAGAGAACAAAACACTGGACTATGCGAGTATATTGATCGAACAAATCATTGCGAAAGCAGCCAAAAAGAATCTGACAGTGATTTCGATCGGTGGAGGGATTACTCAAGATTTGACTGGTTTTATTGCTTCAACACTCTATCGTGGTGTAAACTGGATTTTTGTTCCGACTACTTTTTTAGCACAGACGGACAGTTGTATCGGGAGTAAAACATCGATCAATTTTAAATCCTTTAAAAATCTATTGGGAACATTTTACCCACCGTCCAAAATCTACATCAACCCCGCTTTTTTACAAACTTTAACCCCTCTTGATTTTTATAGCGGTATCGGAGAAACGATCAAGTTTCAACTTATGAAAGAAGAACCTAATAAAAACTTTGATCAGATTATAGAAACGATCGAGAAAGCGAAACAAGATCGTACTAAGCTATTACCATTGATCGAAGATAATATGCGGGTGAAACTCTCCTATATGGAGGGTGATGAATTTGATCAGGGGCGACGCAATTTACTCAATTACGGGCATTGTTTAGGTCATGCGCTCGAGACGGTAACCGATTATTATGTTCCGCATGGTATTGCAGTGACGGTAGGGATGATTTTTGCTAATGCTGTTTCTCTGAAACGAGGGTGGATGAGTATAGAGTTATTTGATCATCTCAATGAAAAGCTCTTTGCCCCAAATATACCGCTAAATCTTGAGGATAGTCATTTTGATCGAGAACGGTTATTACAGGCAATGAAAAATGATAAAAAGCGTATCGGCAAGGCTTTAACGGCAATTATACCGGATAGCTCTTTTGCAATGCAGAAGATGGACGATATAGAAGAAGAAGAGTTTGATTATGCGTTAAACGTGACGAGAAATTTTTTAGTGGGGAGAACAATATGAATATTATCGAACGCGAGATGGTAGAGGTTTTAACAAAGCTTAAAAATGAGTATGGTGTCATTGAGATTAAAGCTGAATATGAAAATGAGGGTAGTAGACAAGACGAACTCATGCGATTAAAAGATGTTGCCGGAAAAGTAAATTTACCGATTATTATCAAAATCGGAGGAGTTGAAGCAATTACCGATATTTATAATGCTATTACGCTGGGAGTATCAGGGATAATAGCTCCAATGGCAGAAACGAAGTTTGCTGTAAGTAAATTTGTCAATGCTGTGGATACATTTGTTGCTGAGGATAATCGTGAAGATATCGAGTTTGCATTCAATGTGGAAACTATTACCGCTTATAACAATATTGATGATATCTTAAGTCTTGAAAATATTAATTTACTCTCTGGTGTTACTATCGGTAGGGTAGATTTTACAGCATCCATGGAGAAAGACAGAAATTTTGCGGATAGTGATGAAATGCTTGAATATTGTACAAAAATATTTCAAAAATCGAGAGCAAAAGGTCTCAAATGTGGATTGGGCGGAGCAATATCTACTAATTCGTCTGAATTTATAAAATCACTGGTTTCACAAAATTTGATCGATAAATATGAAACTAGAAAAATTGTCTATAATAAAGATGCAATACATAACATTTCGGATGGTATTTTAGCGGGTGTTGAGTTTGAACTACTATGGCTTAAAAGCAAACGAAGATATTATCAACGTATTAAAAGTGAAGATGAAAAAAGAATTGAGATGTTGGAAAAACGTTTAGGGCAAAAATGAATATTTTTATTACCGGAGCTCACGGCTTTGTCGGTCGTAATTTAACCGAGTATCTTAGTCGTACATCCAAATACACATTATTTACCCCTAAAAGCAGTGAACTCAATCTATTGGATGAAAATGCAGTTGATGAATACGTTAGCAACCATAATATAGAGATTATCATACATGGTGCTAACCGAGGAGGCGGGCGCGATACTGCTGAGATAAATGATGTCGTTCATACGAATCTTCGGATGTTTTTTAATATCGCTAAACAATCCACAAAAGTAAAAAAGATTATTCACCTAGGAAGTGGTGCGGAGTACGGTAAACATAAACCGATAGTAGATGCTCTCGAAGTGGATGCTTTATTGGCATTGCCGCAGGATGATTATGGATTTTATAAATCTATCTGTGCCCGTTATATTGATAGATGTGACAATATTTATAATCTCCGTATTTTTGGAGCATACGGGAAATATGAGAACTATCGATTTAAATTTATCTCCAATGCCATCGTCAAAAATCTTTTAGGGCTTCCGATAGAGATTATGCAAAATGTCTATTTCGATTATATTGATATCGATGATATGGTGGCAATGATTAAGTATTTTATTGAGCATGATGGACAATATCGCACCTATAATATCTCCAAAGGGGAGAAAGTAGATTTAGTAACTTTGGCGCAAACGATCAATGAAGTGAGTGAATTTAAATCAGATATTACCGTTAAAAATTTGGGTTTAAATCTAGAATATACTTCATTAAACAATCGCATAATGAGTGAGTATCGTTTTCACTTATCAACACACAGGGAAACTATCACACGTCTGATGGATTACTATCGAGGTATATTGCCACAGATTGATGTGGATGAGATCAGAGGCGATGATTTAGCAAAAAAAATTGCTGTTGCAAAAAAATTATGAAACGATTTGTGAGTAAGCACGAACAAAAAATTCGTTATCTGATTGTGGGTGGATGGAATACTGTTTTTGGATACGGTGTATTCGCCGGCTTATACTTTTGGTTGGAGGGTTCTGTACATTATTTGGTGATTCTCGCTATAAGCTACATTCTTAGCATCACTAACGCATACGTAGGATATAAATTTTTTGTTTTTAAAACCAAAGGAAATATAGTTAGAGAATATTTTCGATTTTATGTTGTTTATGGAACAGCATTTCTTGTTAATTTGATTGTTCTCCCGTTTTTGGTTGAGGTAGGTGGATTAAATATGTATGTAGCTCAAGCTTTTGTAACTTTTCTGACAATTATTGGGAGTTATATAATGCACAAAAACTTTTCGTTTAAGGTATAACATGAAAATGACATGGGCAAACATAAAAATAGGTTATCTTTTAGTTGTTATGATAAATATTGTTTTTCTGATTCATTATACTGCGCTGTTAATCCATATAAAACTCCCAGATTACTATCGTTTTGAGGGAGTCGCATTACTCTTTAATGCTAATAAAAAACGGGAACTTTTAGAGTATATTTTGCATATCGTATTTTTAGGTTTATTCTTTTTTATGATCATTCAAAAAAACTCTTATTTGCAGCGCTATAAGTTGAAGATTATCAAAATATTAGCTCCAATAATTCGTCATAAAAAGTATTTTGCTGTATTAGTATTATCATGTATTATTGTTCCAATATTAATCATAATGATTGAGTTAAATCAAACGCAGAATGTATTAAAAATCAAACTTATATTTGAGATTGTTTTATTAAGCATATTAATAGGATTTCCTTTTCAAATTCAAAAAAAAATAAGTAGTTTAGGTAATAGTATCAAGAAGATAAATACGATATCTCTAATCAAATCATCATGGTTCTATAGTTTTATACTTTTTTTTGGTTTTTTACAACTAATATATATTTTTATAGACCCAATTTTTTTCAAAGCAAAAGTTACAAATGAGTTTTTTAATATTCCTGAAACTTCATATTTGCAACAAGATACAAATGCTATTGATAATACTATATTTTTCAATCAACATTTTTCTTCGGCTATAACGCATAAAACAGATGTGACAAGCGAGGCTTATTGTAATAATTGTATTTCAGGGGCTTTATCTGATTTAGGAATTTTACCGCCGTTAATGGATGATTACAATCTTTCTTTTAATGAATCATTAGTTTGTATAAATGGAATATTAGATTATAGTCAATTGAGTGAATCTGCTAAAATAAAGCTTTACCCATTGATTTTACAAAATCAAAATACAAATGAAGAATTAAAAATCAAAAACTATAGTAGTGAAGAAGAAAGTTTTTTAAATAAAAATGCGTATGAAATTAAATGGGGAATCTATAGTCGAGGATTTTTACATCACCAAAATTTTATGCTTTCACCCATTAATGAACTAGGATTAAATCGTCCTATTTCTGAAATTAATGCACAATATGGTCTTGGAAGTGCCTATGTTATGAAGTTTTTTTTAGAGCGTATGACCTCAGGAATTACCTATGATAATTGGCTTAAACTCAATTATAGTTTTTATTATATTTATTTTATATTTTTTGTAATGATTGTATGGTTAATTACACGAGATGTAAGAGTAACAAGTATTGTCTTTTTACTCTCATTATCTTTATTGAATAATAGAAAATACGATTTTATATTATTAGGACCAGCAGAAGCTCCATGGCGTCATTTTATAGATATTTTTGTTGTATATACTCTCTATAGATTTGCACTTTCACGAAAGCTATTATATTTGTTTGTTGCTTTGGTGTTAAGTTTATTAGCCATCATGCTAAATCCACAAATAGGTTTGATGATTTTCTTAGCATTTATCGGGAGTACAATTTTTTATAGTATTTATGAAAATTATCTTAAAACTGAAGTTTTTATTGGAACGTTAATTTCAACAATGATTGCAGGTGTCCTGTATATTAAATTTTCAAGCGAGAATGTTCTTGGAAAATATTATATTGATGGAGCACTCGGTTTTCATGTTCCATTTAGTGATCTAATGGTCTTTTTATCTGTATTTATTGTGGGATATTCTTTATTTTTTATTATCTTAAATAAACGTTCTACTAAAATTCCATATCTTCATATAATCTTTTTGTTTTTGTATTCACAGGCTTTAATTGTATATGTAATGTGGCATTATAATTATGATGGCTTATTACCACGATCATTTATTTATATTTTGACTTTTGCTTTATTAATCAATACTCTATATTTGGAACAACCAAAATGGAAAAAGTATTCTATAGGATTATCAAACATCGTAATAATAGGGACACTGCTTGTATACGGAACAAGCTTAAAACATTTTATGAAATCAAAGCATAGTCATGATGCTATTTTTGATACACATACAACTTATACATGGAATTTAGAGAAAGCAAAATTTATTTCGACCATGAATCCTGCTTTATTTGAAAATAGTGTGCAATTAATTCAAAAATACTCTTTACATAACAATGGAGTTTACATTATTTCGGAGTATGACAATATATTGCCTTTTTTATCGAGCAAATATAGTTTGATGCCATTTTTTGATATGAAATGGTACATAGTAACACCGCAAGAATTGCATAAAAGTATTGCTACATTACGAGAAAATAAACCTGAATATCTGTTTGTAGATACAGGAATAGATCGAAATCTTAATAATGAAATTATTGATCCAAAATTTCCACAAATTGGAGATTTTAACGAAGAATCTATTTGGCGTGTGCAACGATTGAATTTATTGAATAAGATATTTCAGAGCATAGCATCGGATTATCAATTAATTGAAAAAGGATATTTGATTTCTGTTTATAAAAAATGTAATAACGAAAAAAAATATTGACATAATTTAAAAGGGATATATATGAACAAAATTATTATTAAAATGTATTCATTATTCAATAATAATTTAAGTACAAATATACAATTATTAATTTTATCAACTGCAATATTGTTCATGAACTTTTATATCTTTTTCTTTTTTCCTCCAACAGAGGGTTGGTGGCAAACGTATGGGTTTTTGCTAAATAAAGGACTTACACCATATATAGATTTTCATATGGCATTTCCGCCATTATTTATATATTTTAATGCACTATTATTAAAAATAACAGATTATTATGTTATTTATAGGTTGATTGGTGTCATAGAAATATTTATTATATTTTTTCTCATTATTAAAGTATTAAGAAACTTTTATCATCAAAAAATTGCTTACTATACAGCGTTTTTTGCGATATATTTGATGATGAATCTTTATCTTTTTATTCCAAATGATTATCATACATTTGTTAATTTATTAACCATTTTAAGTTTGTATTTCTATGTACAGTATCGAAATGAAAATAAGCCAATAATGCAATTGGTTTATATGGTATGCTTAGGATTGTCTCTAAATGGATTACTGTTTGTTAAGCAAAATGTTGGTTTGATTTTTTCACTTGCTATTTTATTGATTTTTTTTATTGAGATTTTCAGAAAAAATTATTTGCCTTTCATTTATTACCTTTTGATTTATATTGGTGCTTTTGCAAATGTTTCTATATGGATGGGATTGTCTCTACAAGAGTTTGTAAACATAACACTTCAAAATGATTCAAAAGGAAGTTTAGTCAATATTATTTTCAATTTTATACTAAATGAAACAAATAGAAAATATTTTTATTCTTCACTAGTAATGAGTTTTTTATTTTTGATTACAAAAAAATATCGATATAGAGATATGCTATTTAAAATAATATTATTTATTTCAATTTTAATAATAGTAAAGCATATTTTTGATCATCAATCAAATATCATTCAGTATATTATTATTGCTACCATTGCTTTTTTGTGGATAAAATTGTTTAGCCTACGACAAGATATTCAAAACTATGACTTGCTATTAATCTTTTTTAGTTTGGTATATGCAAATACATTGACAGCGGATATTACAATGATTTACCTTTTCATAATCGCTGCTTTTTTCATTGCTGAAGTTCTATTATATTACCGAAGAATATTAGCGTATCATACATTCAAAATCATGATTTTATTTTTAATTAGTATTGTTCTTATTGCACATCTGAAAGACAAAGCAAAGCATCCGTATCATTGGTGGGGAAATCAATCTAATGTTAAGGAAGCGCAATACTCATTACCTTATGAGCAATTGAAATATCTTTATGTAGATAAAGCAACATTTCTCTTATTTAAGGACGTGAAAGAAGCAATTGATCGTCATTCTGTTGGTGATGATATTTATTTATTTCCAAATATACCTATTTTTTATCAATTACATAACAAGAGACCTCTCACTGAAAATCCTGTTCAGTGGTTTGATGTTATAACAAATAAAAATATGAAAAATGAAATTCTCAAAGTTGAGAAACAAGAACCAAAAATAGTTATTATCCTTACTCCAACGGCATTAGCATATACAGTACATACAAAAATTAAAAAATCGCCACAGCTCCAATCAGAAATCCCTAGATATTTTAATTCAATGGTGCTGGCAGGAAATTATAAATTAATAAAATATCAAATTTATAGCAATGATATTTTTGGAAATGAAATAGGTTCAAATAATTTAATAACACTGGAATATCAGGTAATAAATCCAAGTCAACTGAATAAATCTTTGAATGAGTTGAATCTATCAGATATTCAATTTACAGTCAATGAAATTATAAGTGAAGGAAAGTCTTTGAAAGAAGATAAAATGTGGGAACATAAATTTGAGAAATTTGATCGAATTAATATGACCGCCAAAGCTAGAGATGTTGATATAATTGCACAAAAAATTGGCCCACCAGATGATTTAAAAGAAGAATTAAATGCATTAAAAATTTATCAAAAAATTTGATATTGCTTGAATGGAGAAGAAAGTTATGAAATGTATTAGTATTATGACGGCGTGTTACAATGAAGAAGAGAATATCGCCGAGGTATATGCTCAAGTTAAAGCAGTTTTTGAGACAAAATTACCGGAATATTACTATGAACACGTATTTATCGACAATGCCTCAGAAGATACAACAGTAGAGATTTTGCGCGGTATTGCAGCGAATGATTCGAATGTCAAAGTAATCGTCAATGCCCGTAATTTCGGACATATCCGCTCACCGTTTCATGGATTGATGCAATGTAGCGGTGACGCGGTTATCTCTATTGTTGCCGATTTACAAGATCCTCCGGAAATGATTGTTGATTTCGTCCGTCAATGGGAAGCAGGGTATAAAATTGTTATTGGGGTTAAAGAGCAAAGTTATGAAGCACAATGGATGTTTAAGCTTCGTGAAGCATACTATAATCTACTCCATAGACTTTCAGAAGTAGAGATATTCAAAGGCTTTACGGGATTTGGTCTGTATGATAAAAAAATCATCGATTTTATGCGCGAATTTGATGATCCGTACCCATTCTTTCGGGGACTTATCGCTGAGATCGGTTTTAAAGCGGCAAAGATACCCTACACGCAACCCGCCCGTCCGCGCGGTATTTCTAAAAACAACTTTTATACCCTCTACGATATGGGGATTTTGGGGATTATTAACAACTCAAAAGTGCCGTTGCGGATAGCGACATTTTTAGGATTTTTACTCTCATTTGTGAGCTTTATGACAGCTATCATTTATACGGTTGTTAAATTGTTTAATTGGAACAGTATGCCGCTTGGTATTGCTCCCTTAATTATTGGTAGCTCCTTTATGTTTGGGATCGTCCTCTTTTTTCTTGGGATTATTGGAGAATACATCGGTGCTATTTATACACAAATTTTAAAACGTCCCCGCGTATTTGAATCAGAGCGGATTAATTTTAAAGATGAAGCGTTATGAAGTTTATAATTGTATCTGGTGGATATGATGATAACTCTGGAGGGATTGTTGTTCTTCATCAGCTCTGTGATAGACTCAATACACTAGGGCATGAAGCATACCTTTGGCCGTTTTTCAAGCCCGCTTTAGATGTTACAAGCCCTTTTAAAACACTCTATCTTTTTTTAAGATATTTTCGTAAAGGGATAAAATATGGATTTAAAAAAAATCCAAAACTAAATACTCCAACGGCATCGTATGATGATTTAGAGGATGCAGTGGTTATTTACCCTGAGGTAGTTGTCGGAAATCCTTTGAAAGCTCAAAATGTAGTGCGATGGTTATTGCATAAACCGGGATTTAATAACGGAGGTAAGATAGATTTTGGGGCAAATGATCTCTTTTTTTATTATGATAAAGCGTTTGATGATAGCCGATATAACAAATTTCCTGAAAATCATTTACACATAGTTTCTCAAAGATCGGATGTGTATAACGTTACCAATAATGGCACACGGAAAGGCTCTTGCTATTTACTTCGTAAAGGATACAAGAGGGAGTTGGTGCATGATATAACCGGTACGCGATTAGTGGATGGATTGTCACATGAAGAGACAGCTAAAGTGTTTAATGAAGTAGAATATTGTATATCGTATGATACGCATACAATGTATAACGTTTATGCTGTTATGTGCGGATGTATTCCTATTGTGATTCCTGAGGATGGGATATCAAAAGATCAATGGCAACCGAATGAAGAAAATCGGTATGGTATAGCGTATGGATTTGATGATATAGAGTATGCGATTCAAACACGCCCTTTACTACTGCAATACATAAAGAAGCAAGAGGGTGAATCGAATGAATCGGTTATCCATTTTGTCGAAAAATGTGAGGAATATTTTTCAAGTTTTAAAGTTTGACAATCCCATTCTTGCAATAAAATGCATTGTCTGCGCGATGTCTTTCCATAATCGCTTTGTTCACATCACCTTCGATAGCGCTAAAGCGTTTAGGATGATAGAGATGGAGGATATTGGCGTTGTTACGGCATGATTTGAGTTCAATCCCAACTCCTCGAAATCGCCAGCTCGGATCGACATCTTCACCTTCCGCAGGTAAACGGTATGTTTCGTCAAAGCCGTTTATTTTTAGAAAATCCTCTTTATAGCATGACCAGTTGCATCCGATGATATGGCGAACGTAGCGCTTATGTATCTGGCGGCTGATAAAGGAGTGGGATTTAAAGGTCAATCCATCTTCGGGATGGCGTGCATCATCACGAATCATAGCGGGTAAATACCACAAAAACTTTTTTTCGATGTCATGGATGGTGAGTTCATGGTGTTTGAAGCGTTCGGTAAATTTGGGCCCAAGTTCGAATCGTTTTCCGCAGAGGACAGTTCCCCATTCGGCATTTTCGGCATGGGCTTGGATAAAGGTGCTATAAGGAACACAGTCACCGTCGATGAAGATCAGATATTCATTGGATGAAGCTTGGATAGCGTTATTCATCGCTTTATTTTTCCACCATCCGTCATCTTCTTGAGTGAGGTGGATGAGGTTAGAAAAACGATCTTTTTGAGTAGCGATAAACTCTCGCATCTCTATGGAATCACCGTCTTCAGAGATAATAATCTCATCAGCATGGAGGGTTTGATGTTCTAAACTCTCCAAAATAAACCCAAGTGCTTCAGTGTCTTTGTATACGGAGATAATGATAGTGGTTTTAGGATAAGGCATAGACTAAATCTCCTAGAAATGGTAACGTTATTTTATAGGATATTGGCTGATTTTAACGACTCTAAAATTATTGTCGGCGTGATTTGAGACATACAAATATTATCAGTGCACTGTTTCATCGTTTGGGTTTTATAACATGGTGAACAGGGTAATTGTAATGAAATAGGGTGCACCGAGTTGGTATTACTTTTATAGGGGCTATCGGTGATAGGGTTGTTAGGACCCATTAAAACAAACGTTGGAGTATCGATCGCTGCTCCGATATGTCCTGTCGCTGAATCGGTACAGATAAGCCCTTGTGCATGTTGAACGGTAGTTATAAGTTCCGAGATTGACAGTTGAGCGACCAAATCAGTTACATTAGCTGGATAGGGTTTTATATGATCAAAAAAAGCTTCTTCACCACGTGCACCTACAATAACTATCGCTATTTCGGTGCTGAGTGTTTGGATGAGTGTACGCCAATGTTCAAATGGCCATGCTCGGTAGTTAAGCCCTTTTTTCTGGTTGTGAGAGTTGCTGGGTGCAATGACAAGATAGTGTTCTGGTAAAGAAACTTTTGCTTTGAGATGATCCAAGGATGTTCCAAAGAGGGTTGGTTTGGCGTTTGTAAGAATAGCCGTATCAATGATATCTCGATAATAATATTTAGTTGCTTCGCCTCGATTGATAGTTTGATTTTCTGCTGTTTCTAATATCCCCATCCCTGTCTTATGTGTTGCGTGAATCGCTTTAATGAGGCTTTTAAATTGTTTACCGAATTCCAATGAGATGAGTAAGTTATACGGATTCTCTTTGGAAGCGCGGATAATGGCACGTTTTTGGGGACTAAGCCAAATAGGGATTTTTTTGTGTTTCAGAGGGAAAATTTGATGGACGCGAGGATCATTTTCGAACAATTTTCCGGTTCCTGGTGTAGTGATAAAATCGATACTAATGTCTCCGTATTGTGTGCGTAAAGCATCGATAACTGCTGTGGCATAAATCAAATCACCGAGTGCTCCGCAACGGAGGATTAGTGCGCGTTTGATTGTGCGTGACGTAGACATTTAGATCGTTGATGTGTATTTTTTCAAATACCACTCGATGGTTTTTATGATACCGGTATCAAAATTTTCATCTGCTTTCCACCCAAGCTCCGTTTCAAGTTTGGTTGCATCGATAGCATAACGGCGATCATGCCCCGCGCGGTCTTCAACGTAGGTTATAAGCTCTTTATAGCTTGTGCCGTCTGATCTGGGTTGCATACTATCGAGCAATGAACAGATACGATCCACGATTTGGTTGTTGTTACGCTCATTACGTCCGCCGATATTGTACACTTCACCTGAACGTCCTGTGTGATAGACAATATCGATCCCTTTGCAGTGGTCTAACACATAGAGCCAGTCACGGATGTTTTTGCCATCACCATAAACGGGAATATTCTCTCCATTCAGTGCTTTGCGGATAACGGTCGGGATTAGTTTCTCGTTGTGCTGTTTTGGTCCGTAGTTGTTCGAGCAGTTGGTAATAACCGTATTCATCCCATAGGTATGATGGTAAGAACGGACAATCATATCTGAACCTGCTTTAGAAGCACTATAAGGGCTGTTAGGTGCATAGGAAGTCTCTTCGGTGAATAGATCACTTGGATCATCTGTGAGTGTTCCGTAGACTTCATCGGTACTGATATGATGAAAACGGCACCCCTCGAATCCAGTTTTGTAGACAAACGGTTTTTCCATCCACGTTTTGTAGGCTACATCGATGAGGGTAAAGGTGCCGTTGACATTGGTTTGGACAAACACACCCGGATTTTTAATGCTGTTATCGACGTGAGACTCAGCGGCGAAATGGATCACACCGCGAATGTCATATTGTTCAAAGAGTGATTCGATGAGAGGACGATCGCAAATATCCCCTTGGATAAAGATATGGCGATCATTTTGGGGAGCATCATTGAGATTATTCATATCCCCCGCGTAGGTGAGCAAATCAAGATTAATGAGACGGGTATCCGGATATTTTTCTAAAAAATAAGGGACAAAGTTGCTTCCGATAAATCCGGCACATCCGGTGACTAAAATGGTTTTCATTTGGTTTCTCCTAAGGTAATTAAGCACTCTTTGAGTGAATCTCTCCAATACGGTATGGTGAGGTTAAAATCGTTTTTGATTTTTGTTTTGTTGAGTAGAGAGTAGTGAGGTCTAGTCGCGGGAGTCGGGTACTGATCGGTGGTGATCGGATTGATGAGACATTCCACTTCTGAGAGCTCAAATATTGCTTTAGCAAAGTCGTACCAGCTTGCACATCCCTCATTACTGTAATGGTAAATTTCAGGAGATTCATTTTGTATATTTGGAAGAATCTCTAAAATCGCTTGTGCTAAATCTCGCGCATAGGTTGGTGTCCCCACTTGGTCAAAAATGACTCCGAGGCTATCGCGCTCACGACCTAAACGGAGCATTGTTTTGACGAAGTTATTTCCAAAAGAGGAATAGACCCATGAGGTACGGATGATAACGGTGTTTGCAGAAGCGACACTAAGGATTGCATTTTCACCATCGCATTTTGTTTTTCCGTAAACTCCTTGGGGCTCAGTGGGATCAGTTTCGATATAAGGGCGGTAATTTTGTCCGTTAAACACATAATCGGTTGATATATGAACTAAAGAGATATGGTTTTTTTTAGCGATTTTTGCGAGCATTGAGACAAATCGGTGATTAATGGTATTTGCTAGTTCAGTGTCACTTTCTGCACGATCTACTGCAGTATAAGCAGCACAGTTAATGATGGCATCAAAAGATTTAGTTTCAAAAAAATCTTCCATTGTGCAGAGATTACTCAAATCCAGTATTGTTCTATCGGCAAAAGTAAAAGTGTATTGCGGATAATACGAACTAATCAACTGAATCTCAGAACCCAGTTGACCGTTTGCTCCGGTTACAAGTATATTAAGCATAGAGGTTGACTCCGTATTCGAATAAATCGGCATCGCCTAATAAAGGTTGCGTGGTATCTTTGGCAGAGAGTTGCATTTTCTCGTGTTCAACAATCCAATCGATATTTATAGCAGGATCATTAAACGAAATACCACGGTCACATTCCGTACTGTAGTAATTATCGACTTTATACGCAAAGGTACATTTCTCACTTAATACGACAAACCCATGGGCAAATCCGCGTGGAATAAAGAGTTGACGCTTGTTTTCACCTGATAATCGAACCGCTACATGATGACCAAAAGTAGGTGACCCTTGTCGGATATCGACTGCGACATCGAGTACTTCACCCTCGATTACCCGTACCAGCTTACTCTGAGCATGAGGAGGAAGCTGGTAATGCAATCCACGCAATACTCCGTACGAACTGGATGATTCATTATCTTGACAAAAAGGGACTTTAAACCCTAAAAAAGCTTCAAGTTTATCGGCACGAAACGTCTCAACAAAGTATCCTCGTGTATCACCATGAACTTTAGGGTCTATGATTACCACATCAGGAATGGCTGTACGCTCAAAGGTCATTGCACAATCCCCTCATTTGCTCTGCGAATCAAGTATTGTCCGTATTGGTTTTTACTCAATGGTTGTGCAAGCTCGAGAAGTTTTTCTTTCGTGATGTATCCCATTTCATAAGCAATCTCTTCGAGACAAGCAACTTTAAGCCCTTGACGGTTTTCAATCGTTTGGATAAACATACTTGCTTCCAAAAGCGATTCATGGGTTCCTGTGTCGAGCCATGCATACCCACGTCCCATCAATTCTACTTTGAGAGCATTTTGAGCCAAATATTCTTGGTTAACCGCGGTAATCTCTAATTCCCCACGCTCGCTTGGAGTAATTTTTTTTGCAATTTCGACGACACTGTTGGGATAAAAATAGAGACCTACTACGGCATACGAACTTTTTGGATGTTTAGGTTTTTCTTCGATAGAGAGGACATTTCCCACATGATCAAACTCGGCAACTCCATAGCGTTCAGGATCTTTTACCCAATAGCCAAAGACGGTTGCTTTCCCTTCATCTTTAACATTTCGAACCGATTGTGCAAGCATCTTCGTTAATCCATGACCGTGAAAAATGTTATCTCCAAGAACCAAACAGACATCATCATTGCCAATAAAATCGGCTCCCAAAATAAATGCTTGTGCAAGTCCGTCTGGTGAGGGTTGAACACAATATTCAAATCGCATACCGATATCACATCCATCTCCCAATAGCTCTTCAAAACGGGGAAGATCTGTAGGTGTAGAGATGATTAATACCTCTTTAATCCCTGCAAGCATTAAAACAGAGAGGGGATAATAAATCATCGGTTTATCATAGATAGGGACGAGTTGTTTCGAGACCCCTTTTGTAATGGGATAGAGTCGAGTTCCGCTTCCTCCAGCTAAAATAATCCCTTTCATTTTTTCTCCTTTTCATATAGTTCAACCGTTGCTTGCACGTATCCATCGATGCTACCACAATCGTAGCGTTTACCTTGAAATTTATAAGCAATAACATTGCCAGATTTTGCTTGCTCCATTAACGCATCCGTAATTTGAATTTCACCGCTTTTACCCGGTTTAGTATTTTTTAGAATCTCAAAAATATCAGGAGTAAGAATATAGCGCCCAATGATAGCAAGATTACTTGGTGCATCTGCTGGAGAGGGTTTTTCGACCATTGTGTTCACACGATATATTCCATTTTCGATCTCTTCTCCGGCAATGATACCGTACTTGTCGGTATACTTTGAATTGATCTCTTCGATGGCAACAATAGAGCATTGGTATTTGTTGTACAACGTGACCATTTGGGTTAAAACCCCTTCAGAATCATTAACACATAAATCATCGGCTAAAATGACTGCAAACGGTTGATTTCCAACAAGTGGTTCACCGGTTAAGATAGCGTGGCCAAGCCCTTTCATCTCTACTTGACGCGTGTATGCAAAGGTACATTTATCAATAATATGACGGATATCGGCAAGCATTTTTTCTTTCGTAGTCCCTTTGATCTGATGCTCTAACTCATAGCTGACATCAAAATGATCTTCAATCGCCCGCTTCCCCCGTCCGGTAACGATTGCCATAGTGTTCATTCCTGCATCCATCGCCTCTTCAACACCGTATTGGATAAGGGGTTTAGTGAGTATAGGGAGCATCTCTTTAGGCATTGCTTTGGTTGCAGGGAGGAAACGTGTTCCATACCCGGCTGCTGGAAACAAACAAACATGTATTGAGGAATTTTTTTTCATAAATAAATCCATTTTTTGATAATAAAAGATGAGTAAAATATTAGGTAATTAATAATATTCAAATTGTCACATAAATTGACTTAAAAAATCAAAGAAAGAGCAATGACATGGTATATTTGTTTTAACTATTCATACGGTTCAGAGAGTTTAATGAAACTGTATTCAAAGGTAAATGAGGCTTGTTTGAGAGCAGAGATATTGAGATAAGGTTTGACATTTTTTCTTATGTACAGAGAGATGAGTGCACCATTTTTTAGCAATGTCGGATCAAAACAAAAGGTTACTATTTTGTTTTCATAGGAATTTTGGATTAATGCTTCGAGCAGAGTGTTATCCGGTGGTATCATAAGAATGATACCGTGAATATTTTTCATAGTTAAGGCCTCTTTTGCCGATACGATTGAGAGGTGAATAGGGTGATCGTTAATCCCATCTGGATAGTGATTTTGAACCATACTGGAAAAATGTCGAGCAGTTTCTTGATTGGCTGGAGAGGTGACAATGGCAAGATTGATAGAGGATTGTATTCGCTCTTTTGTACCTTTTTCCATGAATAGAATTTTTGGGAAAAGCTTTGAGCTAATTTGGAGTAACGGTGTATCGTATGACTCTCCCAAAAGGGTCAATGGAATCACCAAGAAGAAAAAGTAAATTAAGTACTTCATGAACGATCCAAGGAGAGGCTGATAGTAAAAATTGCCCCTTGAACATTATTGCTAACACTGATGTTTCCCTCAAAATGTTGTTCAATGATTACTTTGGACATATACAATCCAATACCGGTTCCCTGTTTTTGAAATTTCGTTGTAAAGTAGGGCTCAAAAATCCGTTTGGAAATATCAGACGGAACACCTCCCCCTGTATCAGAGATATCGATGATGAGACGATTTGCTTCACACCGAAGCACAACATCGATTCTTCCTCCGTTTTGGTTGGAATTTGCAACAATAGCGTCTTTGGCATTGTTGATAATGTTTAAAATAACTTGCTTGAATTCATTTACAACTCCATAAATTTCTGCACTGCATTCGTTATGTATGGCATAGGTAATTTTGGCATAGTGGAGTTGTTCACTTAAAAGGTGAAAAATATCGTTAATCGGTTGAGTTGGTTTGAACGTAATTTTCTCTTTATTGAGATTGAAAAAATTTCTAAAATCATCAATCGTGTTAGACATAAAGGTGAGATTTGTCGTGATAATATCGCTATTATTTTGAATCTCTGAGTCATTAAGGATACCAAGTTGCCGCTTCATCTCCATATTACTCATTGCTAAACCGATAACGTTGAGAGGTTGTCGCCATTGATGGGCAATACTCTCAATCATCTCGCCCATTGCCGCAAGTCTTGATTGATGAATGAGTAATTGTTCTTTTTGGCGACGTTTTTCCATCTCCGTTTCAATACGCTGTTCAAGCTTTGAATTAATCTCTTCCATTTGGTCTTTATAATTGTCAATAGTCCCAAGCATTTTATACGTTGATGAAATGATTGTACGGATCTCTTTATTGTTATTGTCGCATTGAAAAGGTTTCGTTGGCTGATCAACAATGTATTCACCCATCCAATCGGAAATTTCACTTAAAACAAAAAACTGCTTTCTAAAATAGAGGAATGTAAAGGAAAAAATCAATAACGCAAAAAGTGATATAAGTACCAGTTGATCAAAAAGTTTATTTTGTAACTCTTGAGCATGCGTATTGGAGTAGCTGATATAGAGTGTGGCTTGTAACTCTCCTGTAATGGGATCTTTAAGTAGTTCTGAGAGGGTGATAGAGCCTTTGATTTTTGAATGGGGGGCATATTGTTCAAACAGTGTTTTTTTATGGGTATCCATCAAAGAAATACGAGTGATACTGGGGTTTTGAAAAAAAGTATGCATAGTTTCATTGAGGAGATTTTGTTGATCAAAACTCAGATAGGTAGAGATAATCGGTTTAAGTGTGTTGGTTACCAATCTAATTTTAGAACGCTCTTCTTCGTTGAGTACGGCAGAATTATGTGTATGGATAAAGATAAACATAGGAGCGGTGACTGCAATGTATAGGAGCCAAAAGAAAATAGCAAACTTAGCAATCAAAGAGTGCATTATTAAAATCCAATACCAATTAACATTAAATGATGATATATAAGTTATTGTTAATATTTCTTTAAATTTTTGGTACAATTTAACACCATAATAATAATGGAGACTATCATGCAAGGTATTTGGAAAAGTCTGATTGCGTTTTTGGTGCTTACACATGAAGTAGCGGCGGATGAGAGTGATCTTACCTCTTTATTAGACGAAGTTACCGCTATTGCAACAAAAAGCAAATTAAATATTGACTATCAACCCTCTGTAGTCTCTGTTCTTCATGCAGATAAGCTTAAAAAAACAGGTATTCGTAATCTGCATGAAGCGCTAGCTCTTTTACCGGGAATTGAAACGTCTATGCTGCATACCGGATGGAAGCAGGTTATCGTACGGGGGATTTATAATCCTGATACTTTCGTATTTGACAAATACAAACTCTATATCGATGGGGTAGATGTTGGTAGTGATCTCTACAGCACCAGCTACTATTATCTTGATTTTCCGATAGAACTGATTGATCGTATTGAAGTGTTGCGCGGGTCAGCCTCAACAGTTTACGGTCCAGGAGCCTTTAGTGCGGCTATTAATGTCATAACGATTAGTTCTCAGCCGGAGGAAAACGACAAAGTTTTTGGTTCAATCGGCACTTATGGCTATACTAAAGGGGGATTTGTACAACATCTCAACAGTGGGGATTGGTCACTCGGAATTGATGGCTATCATCAACACAGCAATAAAACTTTAGAAGCAGGTCCAGAATTTAAAGCGAATAGTGAAACTGCTTATATGCGTTCGGATTATAATAGTTTGGAAAATTTTGAGGATTATTCTATCGGTATAACGGCGAAACATGATGATTGGACGTTGATTGCACGATACAAATCGGAAATTACGGATAACTTTTATGGGTTAAACGAAGAGCTCGAACCGGTTACTACCGGATATCAGCATAATAAAAGCGGTATCGTTGAATTGCAAAACAATTATTCACTGGCTCGTGATGTAGATTTGGAATCAAAAATCGGGTTCAACTATTATGCATTTACTTTTGATTCTACACTGTATCAAAATTATAACAATAGTGGGCTAACTATACGGATGAACCCGACGTTTGAGCAGTTAAATACTAATGTTGAGATGAATCTTAGAGGAAAAAATATCGATGATAATGAATGGATGATTGGTCTTAATGCTCGAAAAATTAATACGATTAAAAATGTTTTTGGGACAACCTATAGAGATCAAAACGATGGCGGTCCTATCGTTATGGGGTCAATGGAGTATTTGGATGGTCAGTATGGCTTAATTTCGGGAGATAATGATCAGTGGGTAAAATCGCTCTATGCGCAAGAGATATATTCACTCAATGACGCTTGGGATATTTCGGCTAATCTACGATTGGACAGTTATGCACTCTTTGGTGATATGGTAAGTTATCGTGTGGGGAGTGTTTATCGATTCGATGATAATAATATTTTTAAAGGAGTTTTTGGACGTTCGTATCGTGCACCTTCATACGTAGAAGCTTTTCAGACATCTCAAAAAGGGTTTAAAACGGGGAATCCAAATGTAAAACCAGAATCGATTGATACCTATGAACTAGCGTACACCTACAAAAATAAAGAGTTTATCTTTCGAACCAATGTTTTTTATTCGATTTTACATGATGTGATTGATAGTATTCAAAATGAACCTGAGGCGTTTATAGGTGATTATGCAAATCATCGACAGCGAAATGAAAAAGGGTTAGAGATGGAGCTAACCCGCTCTTTTAATAATGGTTCTGAACTGATGGGCAATTTTTCGTATGTTACAACAGAATATTTTTCGCCAGATTATAGTACTCCTATTGAATATCAAAGCCCAGAGATTTCAGAAGTGATGATTAAAGGATATTACCTATATCCACTGAATGAGCAGTTTGGGCTTAATACGGCATGGTATTATAATGGTCCAAAACGTGGATATATACGTGAAAGTGGCAATACTCAGACCTACGGTTCGACAATGGTGGTAGATGAGACATTGTCGTATCATCTCGATGATTTGTCAATGATTACGGTAAGTGTGAAAAATCTTTTTAATGAAGCGGTTATTTATCCTTCATACAGTGCTAAACATGATGGTATACTCAGAGAAGGTCGAAATTGGTTAGTGACTTATGAAAAACAATTTTAAAATGATGGTGTATATATGAGGGGTGGCTCCGAATACTGGATTCGAACCAGTGACCAAGTGATTAACAGTCACCTACTCTACCGCTGAGCTAATTCGGAATAAAACAATGAAGAAATCTTAAAAATGGCTCCGAATACTGGATTCGAACCAGTGACCAAGTGATTAACAGTCACCTACTCTACCGCTGAGCTAATTCGGAATCTTTAAGAGGCGCAATTATACGCTATGTTGCGTTGGATGTCAATAAAAAAGGGGTTATTTAGAGCGTTTTCGATGAATATTTGCAGTTGGGATAAAAAAAATGATATTTGAGCGTTCGATTTGAGTAATTTTACCGTGGCTGAGCAAGTTTTCGAAGCGTGTTTTGGACTCAGTATCGAAAAGGGCATTGATATCATCTATACTCAGCGGACGTTTATCGAGGGTAGTAAGGATCTCGTGATCACTGTACATGCTTGGTGTCGCTGAAGCATGGGTGCGTGAAACGATATGGATTGGTAACTCAGGATCAAAATGGTGTGCGATGGTGTATAACGCTTCAAAACTTAATCCTTGCACTGCATACGCAGGAGGACGATCAATCGTACCGATATCGATACGGTTGCAGTGAATTTTGTCGAGAATACGGTTTAATGCATCTACTTCTGTGTCAGAGTCATTAACCCCTTTGACAAACAATATCTCTAAAAAAAGTTTTCCCGTATAGACGTTGGAAAAGCGGGTGATACTCTCTATAATGGTGCTGATTTCAATCCCTTCTGCGGGGCGATCAATCTTTTTAAAGGTTTCGGGAGTCGCCGCATCGAGGGAGAGTTTCACCTGATCGATTTTTAAAAGGGTGTTAAATACCGTAGGATCACTTAAGCAGGCACTGTTGGAGAGAATCAAGGTCTGGACGGCACCTTTGATCATATCAATCTGTTCTACAAGAGTGTCCAAATAAGGATACATCGTGGGCTCACCGTTTGCAGTGATCGTGATTACATCGATGTTAGAGTGTTTTATTAAAGACTCTTTTAAATCGGTAATGATTGTCTCTATGGGAGTGACGGTATGCTGATATGCCATGGCAGGTGCAGGGGCAAGCTCGCAGTAGAGACAATCAAAGTTGCATTGTTTGTCAGAACTGGAAAGGTCGATCCCTAATGACGCACCGAAACGGCGTGAAAAGACGGGACCGAAAATAGTGGACATGGTTAGAAAAATCCGTCATCCTCGGGCTTGACCCGGGGATCCATATTAAAAAACGATAGCTGGATTCCCGCCTTCGCGGGAATGACGAAAAGTTTAATCACTTTTTACTCACGCGTTGGCATTCACGAACGAAGTGTTGCGCGTTCTCAACCGGAACATCGGGGAGAATCCCGTGACCGAGGTTGAAGATATGGCGATGTCCACCCATAATCTCTTGGATCGCTTCGACACACACGGTCGTTTGCTCTTTAGAGTATAGGCGGCACGGTTCCATATTTCCTTGGAGGACGTAGCGATCCCCAAGTTTTTCTTTCGCCAATGCCATTGGAGTGCTCCAGTCAACTCCGAATACGTCGAAATTTCCGTACACTTTATCTAAAAAGGCAGGAATCCCTTTTGGGAACATAATAACGGGGACATGAGGGTATTTTTCTTTTAAATACTCAGCGATTTCGACCATATAGCTCCACGAGAACTCATCGTATTTGCTTGGCTCAATAGCGGCTGCCCAACTGTCGAAGATTTGGACAACATCAATCCCTGATTGAATCTGTTTTTCCATGTAAAATTTGACCACTTCGGTCACTTTACGGAGGATTTTATGGAGAAGTTCAGGATTTGAGTACATCATTTTTTTGCAGATGTTATAAGTTTTTGTCCCTTGCCCCTCGATCATGTAGGTAGCCAATGTCCACGGTGCTCCCGTAAAACCGATAAGGGCTTTGTTGTCGTCACGCGCATCAAGCTGTGTACGCAAAATCTTGATCGTTTCATATACATAGGTAAGTTTAGAGGCAGCTTCTTCTCCGCCGATGAGCGCATCCAAATCTTCTTCAGATGCGATGGGAGAATCAAAAACGGGACCTTCACCTTTGATGAAATCGAGTTTCATCCCCATCTCATTTGGGACAACCAAGATATCACTGAACAAAATCGCCGCGTCAACACCGACAAGATCGACAGGTTGAATGGTCACTTCTGCCGCCATATCGGGTGCATGACAAAGGTTAAGGAAATTTCCGGCACGTTTGCGCACTTCCATATACTCAGGGAGGTAACGTCCCGCTTGGCGCATCATCCAAACAGGGGTGTAAGGGGTCTCTTTACCGAAACATGCATCGACGAATATTTTACTCATGGTGACCAACTTTACTCAGGAAATAAAGACCGACAGAAACGGCCGTGATGGAGAGAGCAAGATAAAATAACTCTAATGCTCCATTAAACTCTGTACGTCCAACTTTTTGAAAAAAACCGACGACGAGAACCATAACGATAACTTTTGAGATTTTATCTTTGAGTTGATCGAGGGAATGGACAGCGAGGAGTTGATTCTCTTTTCCGTGTTCATCTTTGGCAGGATCGATATCGGAGATAAAGAGCTCGTATAAACCGAAAGAGAAAATAATCATTACAACACCGATAAGGTATAGATCAACCGCACCGATAATCCCCCCGATGACATCTTCGTGAAAATGTTCTGGATGTCCTTGTGTGAGGTAGGAATTAAGAACGTATGATGCTGTATGATAGATATCAAAACTGGCAATTGTAAAGAGCAAGATTGCACCGAGCAAGCCAAAGACGACTGCTAAAACAATGATGAATCGTGAACTCCATAAGCCGTGTTCAAATAGGTTTTCGATGAAATTCATCACTATTCTCCTTGCATCTCTACCCATTTTTGGGCGATGCGGACGGCATTGGTTGCCGCACCAACACGGAGATTATCGGCAACCACCCACATGTGTAAAACATTATCACGGGTTAAATCGCGGCGAATACGTCCGACAAACGTCTCATTTTGATCTATACAAAGAGAAGGCATTGGATAAACACTCTCATACGGATTATCAAGGACGATGATATTGGGTGCTTTACTCAATAATTCACGTGCTTCATCAGCATCAACAGCCCCATCAAAAGTGAGAGTAAGGGTTTCTGCATGACCGCGAAGGGTTGGGATACGGACACACGTGGCACTTACTTCAATATCTTTGTGCATAATTTTTTGGGTCTCATTCACCATTTTGAGCTCTTCTTTGGTGTAGCCACTATCGGTAAATGAATCGATTTGAGGGATAGCATTCAGAGCAATGCGATGAGGGAATTTTTTTGGTTCTGCATCATCGAGTTTAAATGCAAAAAAGGCTTGCATTTGCTCAACCAACTCTTCCATTGCCGTTTTACCCGCACCGGAAGTCGCTTGATAAGTGCTGACATCGATACGTTGCAAATCATACGCATCATCGAGAGGCTTAAGTGCTTGCACCATTTGGATGGTGGAACAGTTAGGATTGGCGATGATACCGGTATTTTTCCATTGAGCAATGTCTTCAGGATTGACTTCAGGAACGACGAGAGGGACATCTTCAACCATACGAAAATGGCTGGTATTATCGATAACAACAGCACCCGCAGCAGCTGCATAAGGGGCAAATTCTGCTGATACACTACCACCGGCACTAAAGAGAGCAATTTCGATATGTTCTTCATCGAAGATAGTAGGGGTAAGTTCTTGGATAGGGAGCTCTTCGTCATTAAATGTGACGGTTTTCCCAACACTTCGAGCGCTGGCAAGGGGGATTAAGTTAGCAAGAGGGAAATCAATCTCTTCCAAAACACGTAAAATTTCTTCTCCGACAGCACCATTGGCACCGACAACGGCAACATTATAACGTTTCATTCGTATGTTCCTAAAAAGGGTGTATTATTGGCGCGATTATAGCGAAAGAGGGCTTGGAATAAACTGTATTAAATTGTTGTCATCCTGAACTTGATTCAGGATCTGAGATTGCGGATCAAGCCCGCAATGACGGAGGGCTAAATTCTTCCAAATCCTCGTGCTTCTAAAAAGAGGTCATTGGATCCGATTATGTCACCATCACTGAGTATTGCGGCACGTTCGACAACGGAGATAAGTTCTCGAATATTCCCCGGCCATCCATAGAGTTGCAAGGCGGCTTTTGCCTCTTCATCAAATTTTTTCTGTGTGAAACCGTATTGGGCACAGTTTTGCTCTAATATTGATGTTGCAATAGAGAGAATCTCTTCTCGACGTTCCCGCAAGGGTGGGATAATCAGAGGGATAGTATTGAGACGGTAATAGAGATCTTCACGAAATTTTCCATCTGTAATATTTTGTTGAAGATTGGCGTTCGTGGCACATACAATTCGGACATCGATTTTGACACTTTTAGACGATCCTAATCGTCTTATTTCACGCTCTTGTAAAACACGCAACAACTTAGCTTGAAGAGTGTAGGGCATTTCGGCAATTTCATCAAGAAAAAGTGTCCCTCCATCTGCCAGTTCAAATTGACCGATTTTACTCTCAATCGCATCGGTAAAAGAGCCTTTTTCAAAGCCAAAAAGTTCACTTTCAATCAAGTTTTCAGGAATGGCAGCCATATTAATAGCGATAAAAGGTTTATCATGACGAGACGATTGATCATGAATATGGTGGGCAAATACCTCTTTACCGACACCACTTTCTCCTAAAAGCATGATACTCGCATCGGTTCGAGCCGCTTTGTTAATGTAGCCGAGAAGCTTTTCGAGTGATGGCGAAGTTCCCAAAAATGAGCCCAATTTACGTGGTGATTGTGGATGAGAAGGGGAACTTTTTGGAGTTTTTTTCTGAACAGTAGCACTTCTCTCGATAGCAGCTATTAGTGTTTCAATCTCGAAAGGTTTGAGTAAAAAATCTTTTACCCCCAGTTGTATCGACTCGATAGCACGAGTAAGGGTAGCATTACCGGTAATAAAAATAAGTTCAAATTTTCCGCCAAGGGTTTTGGCAAATTCGATACCATCCATTCCCGGCATATTAATATCACTGATAATGAGATCAAAGCTATCATCGAGTTTTTTAAGGGCATCTTTAGGGTTTTTATAGGTATGGACTTCATAGTCAGGATAGTCTGACATCGCAATTTCGAGCGATTTACGCATATTGATATCATCTTCGACGATTGCGATTTTCATGTAATCCACCCCTATTGTAATAGGGTGATTGTAGCAAAATCCTCATTAAAATCGACCGCATAACATTGGGCAGGCAATGTTAATGTATCGTGTGAATTCTGAAAAAGAGGAGAAATGAGACTATTACTTTTGAGCTGTATTGGTTGTTGCATTGCAAAGCTTAAAAATTCTTCTTCATGATTTTGGATGGTAGTTTTAAGTGATTCATCTGACGTGCGTTGTAAACGGACAAAAGAGGTTAAATTTCCTTTGCAGGGAACCATTGCTTTAGAAATTGAGAGTGTTTCATTTTGCAAAGTAGCATTATTGGTAGTGAGACGATACCCAATTAGGTAGTCATCTCCCATAAGCCAAGAGGAAAAAATTATTTGGAGAGTTGTGAATAAGAGAGGACAACTTCGAGTTGGACTTCGCACAAACCATCTTTAAAGGTAGCATCAACGATGTTAGCACCGCGAACAAGAGCCGCAACGGAGGTATTAACGCTTGAGCGTTGCAACATCATATTTTTGACAGTATCTTGTCCCTCAACATTTACCCCTTTGACCCGTTCTGCAATTTGACGATAGCCATCGGCAAGTGCAGCACGTTTAGCAAGTGCGTATGCTTGTGCGGGAGAAGCGATTACGGTAGGAGCAACCCCTTGTCCAAAAACAGTAATAACGAGCTGTTGAGAGGAATTAAGTATGGGCTCTACACAATTACCATCAGTTCCGCTATACACACAACGTACTTTTTGATCATCCGACGCAAGTATGCCTGCGTTAAGTGATGATACGGCAAGGCATAATGCTAAAATTGTCGAATATTTCATAATGAATGTCCTTTGAAGGGTTAGTAATAGCTAATTAAAGCAATTACTATTCCAAAATTAATGTTCCTTCAGTTGCTTCACCCTCTTCACTATCTTCTTCGTCCTCTTCTTTTTTCGGACATCGAGAGATACTTTTTACATCATCCCCTTTGATAATGTAAACACCACTGGTGTTACGTCCTGATTTTGCAATCGTTTGCATATCTACACGGATCATTTTGCCCGCTTTGGTGAGTGCCATCATATCCATAGTCTCATCGACCATCAGACATCCGACAACCGTAGTTCCTGTTTTGGCGTTGAGTTTCATAGCGATAACACCGGTTCCGGCACGGTTCGTGAGGCGGTACTCTTCGGCTGTTGTACGCTTACCGATCCCTTTTTCACTCACCATCAAGATCTCTTGTTCATCGTTTTTGATGATATTGGCATCAACAACAACATCACCCTCTATTTTGAATTTGATACCGCGCACACCACGGGTACTACGTCCTTGATCACGGGTTTTCTCAATTTCAAATTTGATACATTGGGCAAATTTAGTGACGATAAAGAGATATTTTGTCTCCTCATTGGCGATGTGTGCGGTGATCAGTGTATCATCATCATCGAGAACAATTGCACGGACACCGTTGCTTCGAACGTTAGAGAATTCATTGAGTGCAGTACGTTTGACAATACCGTTTTGGGTGAAGAATACTAACGATTTATTTTCATCAAAATCGCTGGTCGGGATGATAGAACGAATTTTCTCATCGGCTTCAAGATTGATGAGGTTAACGACTGCTTTACCTTTTGCGGTACGAGAACCTTCTGGGATTTTGTACACTTTCAACCAGTGGAGCTGACCGCGATCGGTGACAAACATCAAGGTATCGTGGGTATTACAGGTATAAAAGCGTTCGATAAAATCATCATCATAAGTGGTGACAGCAACTTTACCTTTTCCACCGCGACGTTGTTTTTCATACGCCGCGAGAGGGACACGTTTAATGTATCCGCGATGGCTGATGGTAACAACCATTGGCTCGTTCGGAATCAAATCTTCGATATTAATATCATCATAATTGTCTTCGATTTCGGTTACACGGTCGATATCAAATTGTTCTACGAGCTCGATGAACTCCTCTTTAATGATCCCTTTGAGAACCTCTTCACTTCGGAGGATTGATTCAAGGTAGTCGATATGTGCCAAAATCTCTTTAAGCTCATTTTCGATTTTTTCACGCTCTAAACCTGTAAGACGTTGAAGACGCATATCCAAAATAGCTTGGGCTTGAATAGGGGAAAATCCAAACTCTTCGATAAGCCCGTTTTTAGCAGTCTCACCATCTTTACTTGCACGGATAAGTTTGATAATTGCTTCGATATGGTCAAGCGCTTTTTTCAAACCTTCCAAGATATGGGCACGTGCTTTTGCTTTTTCCAAATCAAAGATAGTACGGCGGATGATAACCGTTTTACGGTGATTGACGAAATGACCCAACATCTCTAAAAGGGTAAAAACACGTGGCTCTTGGTTGAAAACTGAGAGCATAATGATTCCGAAAGTGGTCTCCATATTGGTTGACTTATAGAGGTTGTTGAGGACGATTTCACTCATTGCATCCCGTTTAAGTTCGATAACGACACGGATACCTTCACGGTCTGATTCATCGCGGATTTCACTGATCCCTTCGATAAATTTATCTTTAACCAGTTCAGCGATATTTTCGATTAATCGAGCTTTATTAACTTGATACGGGAGCTCATCAATAACGATAACGTCTTTGTTGGATTTTTTCTCAATATGGGTTTTCGCACGTACACGGATACGTCCGCGACCTGTTTCGTATGCGTCTAAAATCCCTTTTTTACCATAAATGGTTCCGCCGGTTGGAAAATCGGGAGCTTTGATAAATTGCATAATATCGATGAGTGAAGCATCCGGATGGTCCATGAAATAGACAAGTGCACTCAAAACCTCTTTTGGATTGTGCGGAGGGATATTGGTTGCCATCCCGACGGCAATACCGGATGAACCGTTAATGAGAAGATTTGGTACACGGGTCGGGAGAACGGCAGGTTCTTGCGTTGTGCCGTCATAGTTATCAATCATATCGACTGTATCTTTTTCCAAATCTTTGAGCAACTCTCCCGCATAACGGGTCATACGTGCTTCGGTATAACGCATAGCTGCCGCGTTATCTCCATCAACCGAACCAAAGTTCCCTTGACCGTCTACGAGCGGTGCACGCATCGCAAACGGTTGTGCCATACGAACCAAGGCATCATAAACCGAAGTATCACCGTGTGGATGATACTGTCCGATAACATCCCCGACGATACGGGCAGATTTTTTGTATTTTGCACCTGCTGATAGACTGAGTTTGTCCATCGCGTACAAAATACGACGATGTACCGGTTTAAGTCCGTCTCGAACATCGGGAAGAGCCCGCCCGATGATTACGCTCATAGAGTAATCAAGATAACTACTCTTTAATGTGTCTTCTATATTAATGTCGTTGATTTCGCTGTTGTCTAACAGATCGTTCATGCAGTCCCCGAAAAAGTGAAGATTAAGTCGCCTATTATAGCGGAGTGAGGCTTAATGTTTATAAGATTTGGCTAAGAATCACTATTGATTAAATTTTAATCAGTTATTTGCATTTTTATGCCTTCTTTCATAGGTAAAATGGTGGTTGAGTTTTCAATAACACATTTAAAAGGAGAGAAAATGAAGAAATTCATTTGGCCATTAGCGCTTACGCCTATTATGGCATTCGCAGACGAGGCAGTAGCAACAGCAACCGATGCTGTAGCAGCAACAGCAACAGCGGCAGCTGAAACAGTAGCAGCAGCGGCACCGGTACTTGACCATGGAGATACTGCATGGATGATGATATCAACAGCACTTGTTTTGTTGATGACACCGGCTGGTTTGGCATTGTTTTATAGCGGTATGACACGCTCTAAAAATATTTTGAATACTTATGCAATGGTATTTGGTGCTTTTGTTATCGCATTTATTGCATGGATCGTTGCAGGTTTCTCTGTAGGATTCGGTACAGCAGATGGTTCAATGAATCAAGTAATCGGTGGATTTAGTAATGTAATGCTTAACGGTATTAAATGGGATGATTTACAAGATCCAAAATTAGGTTTATTGTTCCCTAAATTTGTGTTTGTAGCGTTCCAAGGGACATTTGCGGCGATTACGATTGCCATCGTTGCGGGATCTATTATTGAACGTATGAAGTTCTCTACATGGATGGTATTTGCAGCGATTTGGACAGTAGTGGTTTATGCTCCGATTGCCCACATGGTATGGGGTGGCGGTTACCTCTTTAACCTTGGTGCTCTTGACTTTGCAGGTGGTACAGTTGTTCATATGAACGGCGGTTTGGCTGGTTTAGTGTTAGCGGTATTAATCGGTAAACGTGCTGGATATCCAAAAGTAGCGATGAAACCTGCGAGTGTTATTTTGACAGCTCTTGGTGCATCTCTCCTATGGTTTGGTTGGTATGGATTTAATGCCGGTTCAGCGTTCGGTGCAAATGCTATCGCTGGTGTAGCATTCTTATCTACAACTATTGCGGCTGCGGTTGCTTCAGTAACATGGATTTTACTTGAATACATGGTGTTCAAAAAAGCAACATTGCTTGGAGCAGCGTCTGGTGCGATTGCCGGTCTTGTTGCGATTACTCCTGCTGCCGGATTCGTTTTGGTATCGGGTGCATTTACTATCGGTATCACCGGAGCATTGGTTGCATTCTTCGGAGTAATGGTATTGAAGAAAAAATTGGGTTACGACGATTCATTGGATGCTTTTGGGGTACACTTCCTTGCAGGTCTATGGGGTGCGATTGCAACCGGTATCTTCGCTGTCAATGATAAAGCACTTCTTTGGGCAGGACCGCTTAAAGATTCGGGTGATCGTATGGGACAAATTATGGTACAACTTCAATCGGTAGCAATTGTTGGTACATTTACCTTGGTTGGAACGATTGTAGTGTATTATATCGCTATGGCTCTTACTGGTGGATCACGTGTTAATGAAGAAGAAGAGAGCATGGGTCTCGATGAATCTGTACACGGTGAGCGTGGATTTAATCTATAATTACATACGCTATTGGAACTCGTCCCAATAGCTGCGTTAACACTAGGTTCTCTTCAGCAGAGAGCTCTTGCGTGGCTTACCACGCTTTATTTAAGAAACCTAATTTTAAGGACTTTAACAATGAAAAAAATTGAAGCGGTTATTAAACCATTTAAACTAGAAGATGTAAAAGACGCACTTGCTGAAATCGGCATTACAGGTATGACGGTCAGTGAAGTAAAAGGTTACGGTCGTCAAAAAGGGCACAGTGAATTGTATCGCGGTGCTGAGTATGTTGTTGATTTCTTGCCAAAAATCAAAATGGAGATGGTTGTGGATGACGCGATGGTTGATCAAGTGGTCAACACGGTTGTCGAAGCAGCACGTACCGGTAAAATCGGTGATGGTAAAATCTTCGTTAGTGATATTAACAAAGTTATCCGTATCCGTACCGGTGAAACAGATATCGAAGCTATTTGATCACATTGATTAAAATTTAATCAATAACTCTTCTTAAGACCATTTAATTGGTTATATAATGCACACCTTTATCTCTAATTAAAGGTGATGCATGGATACTGCATACGTGATCGACACTCTCTTTGCCCTTTTTTCAATCACATTGATTATTTTAATGGTTCCCGGTTTCGCGATGCTCGAAGCGGGTTTGGTGCGTACTAAAAACGTTTCTAGCGTTTTGACCGTCAATGTAATGATTTACGCGGTGGCTTCAATGGCGTTTATTTTGGTCGGATTTCATCTAGCGTTTGGAAATGCTCCTACACAAACGATGAGTTATTGGGCATTTTTTATGTTCCAAATGGCATTTGTCGGAAAAGCAATCAATATTATGAGCGGTGGAGTCGGTGAACGGGCAAAATTACTGCCATTAACCCTTTTTACGGTTGTAATGGGTGGCTTTATCTATCCAACGGCGGTGAATATCAGCTGGGGAAGCGACTGGATTAAGGATACTATTTTTGATTTGAATATGGTTGATTTGGCAGGTTCTACCGTTATTCACTCTACGGGTGGATGGGCATTGCTTGCGGCAATATTGGTTATCGGTTCACGTAAAGGGCGTTACGTAGGGGATCAAATGCGTGTTATCCCTGCATCCAATATTCCTCTTGTTGTTTTGGGAGCGATGTTGTTGTGGATCGGATGGTTCGGTTTTAACGGTGGATCTGTGGGGAGTATTGCCACTAAAGAGATGGCCGATAGCGTTGCTTTGACGGTTTTTAATACCAACGTTGCCGGTCTTGCAGGGGCAATTTCTGCGGGAATGTTGATCTATGCACGTTATAAACTTTTTGATATTACAATGATTCTTAATGGTGCATTAGGCGGTTTAGTCGCAGTAACTGCAGGTGCTCATTTATTTTCCCTTTATGATGCATTAGCGGTAGGATTTATCGGTGGAATTTTAGTTGTTTTGGCTATTCCACTGTTTGATAAAGTGCGTATTGATGATCCGGTTGGAGCATTGTCTGTTCATCTTGTGAACGGTATCTGGGGGACGTTGGCTGTCGGTATTTTTGCAAGTGATGCCGCAAAAAATATCACTTTTATAAATCAGTTTAAAGGGGTTGCGGAAATAGCACTGTTTGTGTTCCCTGTTTCTTTTATTATTATTTATCTCCTTAATAAGGTATTCCCTTTCCGTGCAACCGATGAGGAACAACAGCAAGGGCTTGATGTTAGTGAATGCGGGCTTGAAGCCTATCCTGAATTTAAAAGAGCCATTTGATTTATTACGCCATCGGAACGCGTCCCGATTGGCTACGCTAACGCTGAGTTTCGCTCGGCGCGATGCCCGCGCGCAGAATCAGCGCTTTATTAACACTTCTGTAACACTTCTTTATTATTCTTTCAGTGGGGTTTTTTGCCCCATATAACACTCTTTTACTGTTCACATTGTATAATTTGTTAATGTTGTATGCAAAGGGAAACTATGTCTATTGATTTTAAAAATGAGTTGAATAAGGTATATCTATGAAATCATTAACGCTAACTATGCCACTGGATATGCATGTACATCTTCGTGATGGAGATATGCTAAATATTGTTGCTCCGCTAACTTCGTACAGTTTTAGCGGTGCTTTGGTAATGCCTAATCTTGTCCCTCCGCTAACGACACTTGAAGGGATAAAAGAGTATCGGCATCGTATTAAAGTGGCAATGGAAGCGGATGATTTTGAACCCTATATGACCCTTTTTTACCAAAACTACACCCGTGAGTTTTTGGAGAGTGTGCAGAACCATATCACCGCTATTAAGATTTACCCCAGTGGTGCTACCACAAACTCTGAGGGTGGTGTTGTTAGTTTTGACATTGAGCCGATGCGTGAGACGCTTGAAGCGATGAGCGATTTGGGGATAATTCTTGCAGTACATGGTGAGACAAATGGGTTTGTAATGGATCGCGAAGCGGAATTTATGAGTGTGTATGAAAAACTTGCCATTAATTTTCCCCGTCTAAAAATTATTATGGAACATATCACCACGGCCGCAGCTGTTGAGATGCTTGATAAATATGAGAACTTATATGCGACGATTACTGTTCATCATTTGATGATTACCCTTGACGATGTAGCGGGAGGGATGCTCCGCCCCCATCTGTTTTGCAAACCAATTGCCAAACGTCCCGAAGATCGTAGCGCACTTTTAAAAGTGGCACTTGAAGCCCATCCGAAAGTGATGTTTGGCTCCGATTCCGCACCCCACCCAAAACATACTAAAGAATCGTGTGGGTGTGGAGCAGGGGTATTTACCGCTCCGATTGCCTTGCAATTGCTTTGTGAAGTGTTTGATGCGCATAAAAAACTCGATAATCTTCAAGCGTTTGTGAGTGATAATGCACAGAGAATCTATGGGATATGTCCCGATTTTAAAGAGGTAGTGCTTATAAAACACGATTTTGTGGTTCCTGAGATGTATGGGGAGGTTGTACCGATGATGGCGGGAGAAACTTTAAAATGGTCAATCGAACGTGTTGAGTAAAATACTTCTGCTCGAAGATGATCCTCTCTTCGGTGAATCGATTCAAGATTTTTTAGAGGAAGAGGGGTTTGAAGTAACTCTTTGCCCTAATGGACAAGAGGCTTTGAGCTCGACCTATGAGCATCAATACGACCTGTATTTATTTGATATTAATGTACCATTGATAGATGGATTATCACTTTTGAGTGAATTACGCGGTTCACATGATCAAACCCCTGCTATCTTTCTCACTTCTCACCAAGAGCTTACTGTACTGACCGAAGCGTTTAAAAACGGTGCGGATGATTATTTAAAAAAACCGTTTGCAACGGATGAATTGCTAGTCCGTATCCATGCTCTTTTACGTCGGAGTGGTGGTGGAGCGAAAGAGATTCAAAGTGTTGGTGATTTGAGTATCGACACCCAGCATAAAGTAGTTTTAGTGGAAGGAAAGGAGATACTTCTCTCACCGAAAGAGTATCAGTTAATGACACTTTTTATCCGAAATGCGGGTGAAGTGGTAACCAAAGAGATGATAACCAATGAACTATGGAGTGCTTCTGAACCTTCCAGTGAAGGAGCGATTCGTGTTTACATCACCAGACTGAAGCAAGAGATAGGTAATGAACGTATCCTGAATGTCAGAGGATTGGGGTATCGGCTTGTTCCGTAGTGTTGAAATTGCCCTGATTGCCCTTTTTGTGATGGGGGTTGCCGTTATTGTTGCGGTCATTTACACGCTCCATGAGATAGCTCATATCAATCAATGGGGGGTGATTGCGCTTGGGGTGTTAGTTGGCTCTATCGGATTGGGAAAAATCCTTTCGCATATCGCCATTGAACCGCTTAAAGAGCATTTTTATCATCTCGACCGTTTTTCAAAAGAGACACTTCATGAACTCAATCTTCCTATCAATACTATCACAGCAAATGTAGAGATGTTGCGTAAAACCCATATCGATGAGAAGTCTCAAAAACGGCTTGAGCGGATAGAATTGGCTGCGAAGATGTTAAAAGAACGGTATAATGAGCTCGATTATTTGATACAAAAACAGATGGAACGTGAAGTTATAAAAAACTTTGATCTTAAAGAGCTAATCGAAGAGAGATTTGTCTTTTTGAATGGTTTATACCCGAGTGTAGAATGGGATATCCGTTGTGAATCCTTTCTTGTAGATCTCGATCCTATCGGTATGGCTAAAGTAATCGATAATCTGGTGGATAACGGGGTAAAATATTCCCCTACAGAGCCATATATCACGATTAAACTCTTTAACAATGCGATGAGTATTTGTGACCGAGGGTGCGGTATGGATGAGGTGACCCTCATGAAAATTTTTGATTCGTATTATCAAAGTGATAAAACAATGGCGGGATATGGAATCGGGCTGGGGCTGGTTAAACGCTATTGTGATCGTCATCGTATAGTGTTAAGTGTTCAATCGCAAGTGGGTGAGGGGACGTGTATTACCCTTGATTTACCACGCAAAAAAAATGGTTAAAATCTAAAAAGGACAAAAAATGGAAAACAGCAGCATGTTAGAGTTCGCCCATATGGGAGTAGATTACGGAATCATCGGAATCCTTATTATCATGAGTATCACCTCATTATGGCTCTTTATCGAGAGAATGATGAGCTACGGCTCACTCCGACTCGAAGAGTACAAAAATAAAGAAGAACTCGAACTCGATTTGGGTAATAACGTGAGCACTATCGCCACCATAGGATCAAACGCACCCTACGTTGGACTACTAGGAACCGTACTGGGAATTATGATTACCTTCTATAGCCTAGGTGATATCGGAGCAGTCGATCCCAAAAAAATTATGACAGGATTGGCACTCGCCCTTAAAGCAACCGCAATGGGTCTCGTCGTCGCTATCCCCTCTATCGTGTTCTATAACATCCTGCTCCGTAAAATGGAGAGACTCCTCACTATGTGGGAAATTAAAAACAAAGGGTAACCCATGAAAATGAAACGTATGGATACCATCAACGTTATCCCCTTTATCGACATTATGCTCGTACTGCTCGTCATGGTACTTACCACCGCGACCTTTATACGAACCGGACTTATCCCCGTTGATTTACCGGATGCCAAGGGGAGCGCAACCGAGCATAAACCATCAGAACTAAAACTCACCATCAAAAAAGATGGAACCCTCTGGGTTGATGAAACCACCACGGTGAGTTTAGAACAATTCGAACAACGGGTTGTTTCAGGGGGAAAAGAGATGACAGTAGTGCTTTATAGCGATAAAGATGCGGCATTCCAAAACTTCGTCGGAGTGATGGATGTTCTCAAACGTCTGGGGCATGAACAGCTCTATATTGTGACCGATAAGCAAAAATAACGATGCATCAAATCAGTAATTACGTTTATGCTCAGGATGAACTTTTAGGTTGGGATATTCCGACTAAGCGTCTTCCTAATCCGTATAATGATTTTCCCTATATGGTATTAGAGGGGGTTCTTAGCCCCGCTGAGTGTCGCGCTATTACCGCTTGGGCATTGTCAGATAAAGAAGCGGTACGGGCAGAACTTCGTGGACGTGCTCTTGATACTGCTATTCGTAAAACCGATATTCATACCCTTAGCCCTGAACATCGCCTCATGTATGAGCACCGTTTTGATGCGGTTCGTCGTGAGATAGAAGAGTTTTTTGCTCTTTCGCTTAGTACACCAACCGATGTACAAGTATTAGGTTACGAGCAGGGGGGATTTTATCTCAAACACAGTGATGATGCGAGTGAACTTCGTAATCATGATGGCGATACAATTGGTTACAAAACAGTCGCTCCAGAGAGAGTCCTTACCACCGTCCTCTTTACCACCTCCTATACTCCCCATCCGACGGATACGGATCATTTTAGTGGTGGAGAGCTACTTTTTAATTATCTCTGTGATCAGTATGGCAATACGATAACTCTTCGCCCCGAAGCGGGAGATATGGTAGTTTTTCTCAGTAACCCTTATTTTTCTCATGAAGTGCTTCCTGTCAAAGAGGGGTTTCGACTCTCTCTTGTTCAATGGCATAATGCACTATAAAGAATTAGGAGCATAACCTAATCTATTTTTTGGTAGAATAGAGAATTATTTTTATTCTGAAGAGGGGGATATAAGCTGTTATGCTTATGAGTCAGTCACGCTTACGATCCCTTTTTTTGATTTCTTTAGCTCTTACTACATTTTTGAGCGCAGATGACACTCCTAAAGATGTGACAACAATCCCTTTAGAAGAGCTTCTCCAAACCGAATATATCCCCGCCAGTCACATCGCTAATCAAATCAGTAATGCCGCTTCAGCCGTATCGATTGTTACAGCGCAGGATATAAAAGATTACGGTTATCAAACATTAGGGGATATCTTGGGGAGTATGCGTGGATTGCATACCTTTCAAGATTATTCGTATACTTTTTTAGCAGGGCGTGGTTACAGTACCCCAAAAGAGTATGCAGGTCGAATCGCGGTACTGATTGATGGATACCGCGCTGATGATAGTATGTTTGGGCAAGCGTATCTCGGCAATGACGGAATACTGGATGTCTCGATGATTGAGCGTGTCGAATATATCCCCGGTGGGAGTTCGGCCGGATACAGTAACGGGGCATTACTGGGTGTAATCAATATTATCACCAAAAAAGGCTCCGACATCGATGGAACTCAGGTGGCACTTGGTTTTGGACGTTATGAAACTTTAAGCCGACGGGCTACATTTGGTAAACGGTTTGAAAATGGTGTTGATATCGTAACATCGTTTTCAGATTATGATAGTAACGGTCAAAGTTATACATATAATATAAATGGCATTGATACGCTTCAAAGTAATCAGCATGGTGAAAACTCAAAAAAACTTTTCGTTAAAGGTTCTTATGAATACTTTTCTCTTGTAGCTGCATACTCAAAGCGTAATGTCGATATTCCTTCTTATCCTTATGCCGGTGAATGGAACGACCAAGCGATTCACAATCATGATGAGAACCGATTTATTCGATTGGCTGCCGATTTCGATATAACCAATTATTTAAAATTCTCTTCTTCTGTTTGGTATGGTTCTTATCAATATGCATTAGAAGATTCTGTATCGATGAGCTCAATGGATTCTTTGATGGAGTTTAAAGATGATGCGAAATGGTATGGTGGTGATGTAAAATTGGTTGGAACATGGTTTGATGATCATGTTATTTCAATAGGAACAGAATACCGTCATGACTACCGATGGGATAACTCCCATGTTTTTACCGATGTTGTGGCAAATGATGTTTGGTGGTCATATCATGGGAGCTATCCGGCTAGAAAAACATACAGTGTTTATGGTTACGACGAGTGGAGATGGTCTCAAGTATGGGAATTAAATTATGGGGCTCGGTATGAAAAAAGTGATAATGGATATCATGCGTTCACTCCGCAAGCGGCATTGATTTGGAAACCCCGCTTAAGTACAGAAGTTAAACTCTCTACCGGTATAACCCATCGACAAGCAACCCCTTCAGAGGATACAACTCTAACACCTGAGCGTGTACATACAAATGAACTTGTTATTGAAGAGAGATTGGATCATCAAAACAAAATTCTAACCTCTTTTTATCAGTATCGCCTTCGGGACCAAATCTCTAAAAAAGATAATAACGGGATTGATGCTCGTGGTGTGGAAGTGGAATTTGAGAAATATTGGGATAATCGTACCCGTCTGCGGACGAGTTACGCCTATCAAAATGTAAGCGAGTCGGATACCGGACTTGCATTAGTAAACGCACCACACCATATTGCCAAATTGAATTTTTCGGTACCATTTGTGGACGAAAAATTACGGATGGGGCTAGATATACAGTATTTGGGAACTCGTCCACTTTATACGGATGCACGTCAAGAGTATGCCCCATCTCATACATTGACGAATCTAACTCTTCTTTCACATGAATGGGTTCCTAAGAGTGATCTTTCGCTAAAAGTGAGTAATCTATTTAATAAAACGTATGGGGATGTTGTTGATCCGCAAAGCAACGGAGATTTACTTTATCCTCAAAATGGGCGGGCATTTTGGATTCAATGGGAGTATAACTTCCGATGAAACAGATAATCGTACTCTTTTTTGTAGCTGTCATGCTTTCAGCGGGACTTCGAGCGGATGCTCTTCCAGAATACACACTTAAAGCAGCGTATTTATATAATTTTGCCCTGTTGACCGATTGGCCGAAAGAGGAAGAATCAACTGGGTTTAACATGTGTTTTTATAAAGAAAACTTGGGGAGTGCTTCTGATGCTCTTCAAAATAAAATAGTTGGAAATAAAAAAGTTAAAGTGTTAAATGTGACGACTGCCGAAGAAGCTAAAGGGTGTCAAATGCTTTTTATCCCTGAAAGTGAGGGGCAAAACGGTGAAAAAATGATCCGTCAATTGGTCAAAACACCGGTTCTAATCGTTTCAGAAAATGCGAGTAGCAATGATGCTCATATTGTTATTATTCGAGAAGGACGAAAACTTGCTTTTGATATTAGTCTGAAAGCATTAAAATATAGTAATTTATTATTGAGCTCTCGATTATTGAAATTGGCACGTAAGGTTGAACAGTGATTTTTCTCAATCGTTTAAATGAATGGCCTATCCAAAAAAAATTGATTTATTCACACATGTTAGGTATCTTTCTTGCTTTTTTACCCGTATTTTTAGTGATGGTTGTGTACGAATATTATGCTTTACGTAATGCTGTGCTACATGAAATAAGAGTTCAAGCGGAGATTATAGGGGAAAGTTCCGCAGCAGCAATGGCATTTAGTGATAAAGAATCGGCGTTTGAGACTCTTGCGTCATTAAATGGGTCAGAAGATATGATTGCCGCGTATTTAATTCTTCCTAATGGAGGATTATTTGAAAGTTTTTATTATTCTAAGAAAGCTAAGCCACCTTATTTGAAATCTTTAAATACTCCTGTCATGTACAATGAACATTTCTCTTTTTCTGAGGTTACGATTGTAAAGCCAATTTATTTGCGCACGGAGTATGTTGGATCATTGACACTTGTTAGTGGTTTAAATTCCTTTTATACGCGTTTATCGTTTTTTTGGATACTTATTTTATCGGTAGCACTATTTGGATTTGTACTTGCCCGTTACGTAGCTTCTAAGATCAGTCATACTATTACAGAACCATTAATGCATTTGATTGCTGTAGCACAAAAAGTGACTTCTGTACAAGATTATAATGCCTCAATATCAATTGATTCCAAAGATGAGGTAGGGAAACTTTCAAAAGCTTTTGGGGAAATGATGTCTCAGATTCATAAGCGGGATCTTTCAATGCAGCAACTTGCGTATTATGATCGCGTGAGTGGAATTGCAAATCGTCATTACTTTGAAGAACGGATTGTTCAGGCTGTAGGGAATGCTGAACGCTATGGAACAGTTTGTTATCTTTTGATGATCGATTTGGATGATTTTAAAATAGTAAACGACAGTATGGGACATGATGTTGGTGATATGTTACTACGTCATGTCAGTGAAAGTATTATCCATACTCTTCGACAAAATGATTTTATTTTTCGTATCGGAGGAGATGAATTTGCTGTGATTATTGAGAGTACATCTAATCTTGAATCGATTGAACAAATCGCACAGAAAGTTATTTTTGCAGTATCAACTCCTGTAGCTTTGGAAGGACAATACGTCAAGGTAGGAGCCAGCATAGGTGTTAGCTGCTTTCCAAAACATGCGCATGATGTTCGTTCGTTAATCAGAACAGCTGATGAAGCAATGTATGAAGCAAAAAATAATGGAAAAAATAATTTTCAGATATACCGAGGATAAAATCTAATAGTTGACTTCAATAATCAAATGAAGCAAACTTTTTTAATCTACTTTCCCTCTTCAAAAGATACATAACAATATTACTTTGTACAGTACCATAATATTAACTACTTATTAGCTTCCATTTTTATGTAATAACTGCATTGAAATACTTCTAAAAAATAAAATTATTCATTTAATAAACATACGAAAAACCGTATATAATATATATTAAAATATATATTTAACTATATATAGTGTTTTTAATAGTAATTATAAAGTATAAATAATCATATAAAATACATTAAAATATATATATTAAGTATTTAAATTCAGTTTAATACTTATTTAATTCAAAAAAACGTATACTGCTCTGATGGAAACAAACGATCTTTTTAATCTCTTGCATAATGCTCTTGAGGCACAGCGTAACGGGAAAAAAATATCGCAAAAAGAGATGGCAGAGACATTGGGTATTTCCATGCGCACCTACCAAGACTGGCGGTTAGGTAATGCTAAACCTCAAGCAGCCAATGCGGTGCTAGAAATGCTAGGGATGTTAGAGGATGAAGAGATAATTCGTGTGGTGCGACGTATTAATAAATTAAAAGGTGGCAAATGAGTTGTTTAAGCGAACGTGAACGTATAGCTTTAGATGATATCTTTTTATCCATGTCGGTGAACCAATCACCGTTTGAGAGATGTAAAATGGCATGTAATAATTATGCGCCGCGTTTAAAAGAGGGGGCAAAAAGTGTTATGATATTGGTTCACCCTCAAAAATATTTAAAAAGTTATCAAAATGCCAAACTTTTTGTTCGACGAAAGCAAAAGAGGATAGGACGACGATTAGGCTTTTTTAGTCATAAATAATTCTTTAATAGGCTAAATAGTCTATAATATCGCATCTTAACTCAGGGTGTGTTATGCGCTACTTTTATTCTTCCTTTTTAATCATGGCTATCGGTTTGATAGCCGCTTTTTATCTTGGCGGTCTTGCCGCTGTCTACATCACTTTTTTATTAATCGTCCTTGAAGTCTCTCTCTCGTTTGACAATGCGGTTGTCAATGCCAAAGTGTTAGAGACGATGGAGCCGATTTGGCAAAAGCGGTTTATCTATTTTGGTCTTCCGATAGCTGTTTTTGGTATGCGTCTTGTGTTCCCCCTTGCGATTGTTTCGATTGTTACGGGGATGGGACTTATAGAGACATTACAAGTTGCGATGAATCAACCGGATGTATATGAAAAAGCACTTAAAGGGGCAGAATCGACTATTTTTGCTTTTGGTGGGGCATTTTTGTTGATGGTATTTTTAGACTTTTTCTTCGACGAACATGATGTTAAGTGGGTGACGTTTGTCGAAGGTTCTAAAGCGATGGAACACGTTTCCGGGATTGCTAATATTGAGTTAATTACAGCGATAATCGTAGGGATTGGTTTGGGACATGTGACACAAGATTTTGGTGTCGTATTGGCATTTATGTATGGGGTATTGCTTCACTCATTACTGGGGATGCTGGATCATTTCCTCTCATCCGATACACTAAAAAGTGGGATAGCTGGATTTATCTATCTCGAAATACTCGATGCAAGTTTCAGTTTTGATGGTGTCATCGGAGCGTTTGCCCTCACCAGTAATATTTTCATTATCATGATCGGATTGGGTGTAGGTGCGATGTTTGTACGGAGTATTACCCTCTATTTTGTTGAGCACAAAACATTATCTCAATTTCAATACCTTGAACACGGTGCCCACTATGCAATCGGTATTTTAGCGATTATTATGTTGATGAAAATCACCATGCCGGTAAGTGAAATGGTGACTGGAACCATTGGGATTGGATTAATATCCATCGCTTTCATCCATTCGATATACGAAAACCGACAGCTCAATCAAATTTAACGCGCATACCGTTTAGTACTCCCTATGGGAGTGCCGTTTTGAAACATTACTTCGGATTCCAATTTCCCATTTTCGTAATAACTTTGTACTAATCCGTTCTGCTTACCTTTGGTGTAGGTAACAATCGATTCAAGCTGTCCGTTTTCGAAATAGCTTTTGGTGATACCGTCACGTTTGCCGTTGATATAATTCATTTCAGCTTCAAGCTTACCGCTTTCAAAATAACTTTTAGCAGGACCGTTTTTAACCCCATTTTCATAACTCTCTTCGAGTTCGATATTCCCATTGGGATAAAACTCTTTTTTTATCTCAGCGCTATTGACGATAGATAATAAAGAGAGAAGTAGTATAAATGATTTCAATAGTTGTCTCCAAAATAGTATTTGTTTATTCTATAAGATAAATCCTTATAGAATATTAAAAAATATTATCGTGAGTGTTTGATGGTGCGATAAGCTTTTAGAGTTCCATAGAGACTGAGGGTAAACCAGATAGCTTCCATTATAAAAGAAGCAAGGTTCCATGAATAGAATAACGATATAAGGATCATGATTGCACCAAGTGTGTTTAAAAGTGAAAACGAGAATCCTTTTGGATTCATTCGATCGACTTGCATTAAAATATAGGCTACAACGATAATAAAAACGCCGATGATGCCGATAATATCTCCAAAGATAGGATTCATAAAAGTTCCTTGCGTGGTAAAGAGTGGAAAAGAAGATAGTCTGTTTTACCACGAATGTCAAGGGTTTGTATTTATGAAAAGTTTTATGTTAGATAAAAACAAGAAGCTTTTCGTTTGGATGGATAGCAATATGACCCTCAAGGGTATTAAGTGCGGTAATTATTGAATCAGAAAGTTGTTCGAAACGGCTAAAAAGTTGTTGTATTTTTTGCTGATCTTTTTTTGTAATGACCGAAGGATTAAGTCCTAAAAGTGTTTTTAAATAGGAAGATTTTATCTCTTTGGTATATGTGGAATGAATTTCTTGATAAATTGGTTGAAGTTCATTGTAGAAAAGTTCAATGTTTAAGACATATTTTTTTAACTCAGGAAACTTTTTAAACTGTACAGAGCGACCAAAAAACCATTTTGAAAATTCTGAATTATTCAAATCCTGTGGAATGGTTGTTACATCCACAGGTAAATTATCCGCCATATGTTTAATGCGTCGATTTAAACGTTTATGTGCGGTGGTTGCACAATGCATTTCGTTTAAAAGTTGTTGTTTTATGATAAGACCATAGTTTGTGAATTGAGGTTTACACATTGTTTTATTCCCCTTACATAGAAATGATTATCTAATTTTAGGAGATGATTGTGTGTGAATTGTTGCAATTTTTTCATTGTGATTAATTTATGTGGAATAAAATGGTAAAATTGAGTTAAATAATTTAAGTATTGCTGTATTTATAATATATTAACTTTTAGGAGCGCTGTCATGATGCAATCTGATCTACAAATGCTCAGAGAAAAAAGTGTCCTTTATGCTGAAGATGATACGATCACTCGTATTCAAATGACAGAAATATTAGAGATGCTATTTGCCAAAGTATATGTCGCCAGTGATGGAGAAGAAGCTTACTATCTTTATGAAGATACATCCCCGGATATACTCATCACTGATATTAAAATGCCGAAAAAAGATGGATTAAGCCTTATTCGAAGAATACGTCAACATAATTATAAACTTCCCATTATTTTGATGACCAGTTTTGCCGAGCAAGAGTTACTTTTGAGTGCGGCAAATCTTTCGATTGATGGTTATCTTGTTAAACCGGTAGAGCTTGAAAAGCTTACGTCGACAATTACCAAAGCGATTCAGCGTACTTATAAAGATGAAGGGCTTATAGTGTTAAGTAACCATCTTTATTATAACTTTGCCACAAAAGAGCTCTATCAGAATGGGAAAGTTGTCGTTTTGGGAATAAAAGAGCAAGAGCTATTGTTGTTACTTTTAAAGGACCGTTATAAAACAATTACTAAAGACGAGATAGGAAAAGCCCTTTGGCCGTTTGACCCAATGTGTGATTCAGCTATAAAAAATATTATTTTGAGATTACGTAAAAAACTAGGCGCAGATATTATTGTTTCTGTTCGCGGAATAGGGTACAGACTTTATAATAGTGAAGTTTTGAGCTAAAAGATGTTGCTTCTAATCTTATTAGGGCTGACATCATCTTTGGTTGTTATCCTTAGCTATAAGCTAATAGTACTTCAAAAAGAGCATCATCGACTGTTGCAAGATACGAAAGAAGATGAAAAAGTTCTTTTTTTAAAATCGCGCTATACCTCGATGGGAGAGACGCTTGGAAATATCGCTCATCAGTGGAAGCAACCGTTAAATGCTATCGGAACGATTCAAAACGGAATTAAAGCTGCGCTCATTTTTCAGGGGGAAATTTCTAAAGAGAAACTTTTAAACTCTGTCGAAACCAGTTTTAAACTTCTTCAGCATTTAGCAGAAACAATCGATACTTTTTACAGTTTTTTAGCCCAGAGAGGGGATGATAAGATGAGTTTTATCATCTCTGAAGAGCTCGAAAAGGTACGAAAAATTACCGAATATTCGTTTAAAAATAGTAATATCGTACTGAAGTTTGAATTGGAAGTTAACCCAACTATTCGGGGAAATGCCAACGAATTCACCCACGCGATTCTGAACCTAATTCTCAATGCTAAAGATGCTTTTGATGATGAAAAAATTGTAAATCCTACGATTAGTGTTCAGGTATTAGAGAAGGAAAAAACATCTATTATTATCGTGTCCGATAATGCTGGAGGAATCCGTATCAAGCCGATTGATATGGTTTTTGATCTTCATATTACGACCAAAGAGAGCGGTTCAGGATTGGGGCTCTTTATGACAAAAAATATCATCGAGAATCGTTTCGGTGGGAAGATAACAGTTAAAAATAAAAAGAGAGGCGCATGTTTTACAATAGAACTCCCCTATGAAGAATATAGTGAGCACCATAATAATATCATTACTGTCGATGAGCAATTAACCTTAGAGCGGATCAATCAACTCTCCCATAAAATCATCGAACTCGAAGAGGTTGAAAAAGCCCTCAAAAAATGGGCAGATATCTTCAAACAAGCGCACTGGGCCATAGCTATTCATGTAGGGACTAGTAATACATTCGAGCTAACAAATGCTGCATTTCAAAAACTATACGGATACACTGCTGCTGAATTTAAAACGTTGAGTGTCTCTGAACTTTTTACCCCTGAGTCGCTTCCAATGTTCGAAAATCTTCAAAAAGAGGCATTTGTAAAAGGGTATATTACTTTTGAAGCGGTACATAAACGCAAAGATGGTTCTACGTTTCCCGTATCAGTTGAGCTTATTATTATCAAAGACGAAGAGGGGGAAATCCTCTACCATATGGAAAATATATGGGATTTGAGTGAGAAAAAAGCGGCTGAAAGAGATCTTTTACTCATTAACAAAGCCTTTAACAATACGAATGAAGCGACCTATATCATGATAAGGGATCGCTTTATTCAGGTTAACGACGGGGCATGTAAGATGTTAGGGTATAGTCATCAGGAATTTGCAGTAATGACCCTTTCAGATATCGATTCTGACGTAACGGAAGAACATATCAACGCCATTAAAGATAATGTTGAACAGCATATAACTTATCGAGTGGAGAGGCAACATCGTACAAAAGATGGGCGAATATTGGATGTAGAAATTGTTGCTAGCTTCTTCGAGCACGATGGCGTGACGTATTCATTTGCCGCTACTAGGGACATTACAAAACAGAAAAAAGCGCGGGAAGAGCTTCTCCTCAAAGAGTTTGCCCTTAATACTATCAACGAAGCGGTATATCTGATTGATGAAAATTCCATGTTCCACTATGTCAATGAGGGAGCTTGTAGTGCTTTAGGCTATACCAAAGAGGAACTTTTTTCTATGAGTGTTAGCGATATTGATCCTAATGTATCTACTGCATTTTGGAAAGAGCATTGGAAAGATATTAAAAGGCTTGGAACAACACTTACACCGACACAACATAAAAGAAAAGATGGTAGTATCTATCCCATCGAGGTAAGTTCAAATTACTTTGAATATAATGGGACCGAATACAGCCTTGCTGTCGCACGAGACATTACTGAACGCAAGCTTCTTGAACAGCAAAAAGATAATGAGCGTATGCGTCTTTTCTTTGAGCGACAACTTGTTGGTATGGCGATTGTCTCATCGGATAAAAAATGGTTACAAACAAATCAAAAGCTACAAGAGATGCTTGGCTATACACATGAAGAGCTCGATGGGCACACCTGTGTTGAGTTAACGTATCCTGATGATATTGTTGCTGATTTGGAACTTTTTGGGCAACTATTAAAGGGTGAAATTGATGATTATATGCTCGAAAAACGTTTCTATCGTAAAGATGGAACTATCGTGTATACAAAACTTGCCGTAAGTTGTGTTCGAAATGATGATCGCAGTGTCAACTATGTGCTTGTTCTTCTTGAAGATATTACGGAGCAAAAACATACACACAAATCATTGGTTGCTAGAGAACGAGAACTTCGAGCTTTAGCTGATTCATCACCTGGAATGATGGGCGCATTTCATCTCCGTTCTGACGGTTCATTTAGTATGCCATATGTTTCCCCTAATATTATAGAACTTTTTGGATTAAACCCTCACGATGTGAGAGAAGATGCGACACTCCTAATGGCTCTAAATCATCCAGAGGATACCGAACGAATACATACATCAATCCTTGAATCAGCTCAGTCAATGAGTATTTGGCATGAAGAATACCGCATTATTCATCCAACTAGAGGGATCCGATGGATGGAGAGTCATACAAAACCAGAATTGCATCCAGAAGGTGGAATTATTTGGTATGGGTACGTACACGATATTACTGAACGCAAAAAGTTGGAAGCCTTACTAGAAAAAGAGCGTAAATTTCTCATCGATGCTCAACGTGTCTCTCATACGGGTAGCTGGTATTTGGATATACGTAATGATATCCTCACATGGTCGGATGAAACCTATAGGATATTTGAGTTTGATAAAGAGCATATAGATGATCTCCATAAAGCTTTCTACGAGTGCGTTCATCCTGAGGATCGGGAGATGGTACAAGCACCGTATTTAGAATCCTTGAATACGAAGCTCCCCTACAAGATAGAGCACCGGATTGTTATGCGTGACGGTAGAATTAAATATGTTATCGAGAGCTGTGAACATGTATATGACCATGATGGCATACAGCTGTATTCGATAGGGACGGTGCAAGACATCACAGTACGCAAACAGTTGGAAGAAAAACTATCTGATTCGTATGCATTTCTAAATCAATTAATCGACTCCGTTCCCGATTCTATTTTTGTCAAAAATAAAGAACATATTTGGGTATTGTTAAATAAAGCTTTTTGTGAATTAATCGGTCAATCGCGGGAATTGTTAATTGGAAAATCCGATTATGATTTTTTCCCGAAAGAAGAAGCTGATGTTTTTTGGGAAAAAGACGAGCTTGTTTTTCAATCAGGCGAAAGCAATCACAACGAAGAGTCCTTCACCGCCACTGATGGTACTACACACCATATTGAAACCGTCAAATCGATGTTTGTCGGCAGGGATGGAAAAGAGTATCTCATAGGGACTATCAGGAATATTACCGAACGCAAACAAATCGAAGACAAACTGCAATCAAATAGAAATCTCCTCCACGCTATCTTAGAGAGTTCTCCTGATGTGATCACTTTTGCTCTTGATACACACTATCGCTATATTGCCTTTGATTCCAAACATGCTTATGTAATACGTACGATGTTCGGCAAAGAGATCGCTATCGATATGGATATGTTTGACGTGATAGGTTCTAATGCTGATAGTGATGTTGCAAAACGAAGCTTTGATCGAGCATTAGCAGGAGAGAGTTTTATAGCTGAAGAGGAATACGGGGATGAAGGCCTCTCACGTCATTACTGGCAAATATATTACGCCCCTATCTACTCAGAGAGTAACGAGATTATTGGACTTACCTGTTTTAACATGGATATCACCAAACGAAAACAAGCAGAAAAGACTATTCAAGAACTTAATGCTTCACTGGAAAACAATGTCCAAATCCGGACCGCTCAGCTTCAAAATGTGCTTATGACTATGCAATATGAGATTGACGAACGAAAAAAAATAGAGCATATTTTAAGAGAAAGAGAAGAAACTTTTCGTGCTATTGTAGAGAATTCCCCAGATGTTATCAGCCGTTATGATTTACAAATGTGCCGTACCTATGTCAATCCGATGATGCAATATCTATTAGGGAAACCATTAGAGGAAATTTTAGGCAAAACTCCACATAAATTCTCCCCACTCCCTGATATAGAAAAGTTCGAACAGCTTTTTAACATGGTAGTTCGTACGGGAACTGAAATTGAATATGAAGGGGAGTACCTCACTACATGGGGTGAGAAACGTTGGGGAAATCAGCGGATTATTCCAGAATTTGATAATGACCACAATGTTATCAGTGTCATGGTGATTGGACGTGATATAACGGTCCGGATTGAAGCGGAAAAACGGCTTAAACTCCTTGAAATTGCACTCAACAATGCCAATGATGCTATTTACGTCATAGATGACAATAGTTCGATAATCTATGCCAATGATGCTTCATGTACAATGCTAGGCTATACAAAAGATGAGCTACTCTCTATGAAAATCTATGAGGTGGACGTTTATTTGTCCAAAGAACAATTAAGCGTTATTGAGAGTAGTGTTGATAGGGAAAAAACAGTAACATTCGAGACTAAGCACAAAACAAAAGAGGATTGTATTATTGATGTGCTGGTTACAATGACTTACTTTGAATATGAAAATATCCGTTATGGAGTATCTTTAACTAAAAGTATCCATTAGGGCAAAACTTTTTCTTTAGAAAGAAGAGATTCTATCTCTATTTTACACTTTTTCAATGCACTGATGTTTTGATTTTTTATACGATTTTCGATTTTTTGTAAAGATTTTATTGTGGTAAATATTTGATTAAATGCTTTACAAATAGTTTCATCACTGTTTTCATTACTCATAATAGACTCCATCTATTTTGTGTATTTAAAATACTATACTGAAAATTATTTTACTGTTAAATCGGTCATATAATGGTCTTATAGCAGAGAATATATATGACCGTTTCGTGACTTAAATATTGATATGATTACAAGGATTAAGTTTAAATTAGAGGAATAGTTTATATGATGAACTATAGAGTTTTTTTATGTCTGTAGAAGAACAAAATTTAGAAAAATTAAAATATATTTTCGATAATGCTAAAGTAGGGATTACAATTTGCAATGCTGAGAATAATCGTTTAGAGATGGTGAATCCGGCATTTGCTCATATTCATGGCTATGAACCTCATGAGCTGATCGGGACCTATTCCAATGAAGTTTTTGCCCCTGAATGTATGTTACGATTAAATGAATTTGAGCACAGTTTATCATGTGGAATAAACGATATCGTATTTGAAGCTACCCATATACGTAAAGATGGCTTACCGGTATATGTTTCGGTTCATATTACGGTGATAAAAGATGAATCGGGGAGTATTAAACAACGAATTGTTAATCTTCAAGATATCACTGAACGTAAACAGATGGAAGATGAAATAAAATACAATGAAGCTCGTCTGAAAGAAGCCCAAAAAATTGCAAAAATTGGGAGTTGGGAATATTTGTTTCCTGATTTAAGTCTCACATTTTCAGATGAGATGTACCGTATTTTTGAGATAGAACAAACAGTATCACACGCGTCGTATGAAGAGTATATTAACACTATCTATCCCGAAGATCGTAAGAGACTCGAAACAATTTTTGACGAGTCTGTAAAAAACAAAGTACCTTATGATATCGTTCACCGCCTTTTGATGAACGATGGACGGATTAAATATGTTCAAGAACGGGGTAAAACCATCTATGATGAGGATGGAAATCCGATTCGTAGCATTGGAACGGTACAAGATATCACCGAGCAAAAAAATATTCAAAAAAAAATCGAACATATGGCACATCATGATGCTCTAACGGGATTACCGAATCTCGCTTTAGCAAAAATGCATACCGAAAAGATTATTGAAAAAGGGAAATCGCTAGATAATAAAGTTGCTATTCTCTTTATCGACCTCGATGGTTTTAAGTCGATCAATGATTCTTTGGGGCATTCATTAGGAGATTTGGTACTTAAAATGGTCGCTTCGCGTTTGATGGAAGTGACAGGGATAAACGATATCCTCAGTCGCCAAGGGGGAGATGAATTTTTATTGATTTGCTCTGATATCAAAGATGTGGGTGAAGTGATAAATATTTCCGAAAAACTTCTCCATGTTTTTGAAGAATCTTTTCATGTTCATAACCATTTTTTATCTTTGTCTGCTTCGGTTGGGATATCTCTTTATCCTGATCATGGGGAAAGTTTTGAAGTACTTCTTCAAAGTGCCGATACCGCAATGTACAAAGCGAAAGAGCAGGGAAAAAACGGATATTGTTTTTATACTCAGCAAATGAATCATAATATGATTGGGCAATTCAAACTTGTAAACGATCTGAAAACGGCATTGAAACGAGAAGAATTCATTCTCCATTATCAGCCACAAATCGAGTTAAGTAGTAAACGTATTATGGGTGTTGAAGCCCTTATCCGTTGGAATCATCCCCAATTAGGGATGATATCTCCGATGAGTTTTATTCCGATTGCTGAATCCAGCGGTCAAATCGTCCAAATCGGTCAGTGGGTTATTGAAGAGGCGTGTACTCAAGCAGCTCTTTGGCATCAAAATGGGATAGAAATTAGTGTGGCTGTTAATATTTCTGCCGTTCAATTTAGACGTGGTAATCTCGAATCGGTCATCATTAAAGCACTTATTAATTCAGGATTAAATCCTAAATTTTTAGAGTTAGAACTCACAGAATCAATTATGATGCAAGATATTGAGAGTACCCTTGAAACTGTCCATAATCTAAAAGCTTTGGGGATTCAATTCTCTATCGATGATTTTGGTACGGGATATTCGTCTCTTGCATATCTCAAACGTTTTGCTGTTGATAAGCTCAAGATTGACCAGTCATTTGTTCGAGATATCGTCCAAGATCAAGAAGATGCAGCTATCGTCAATACCATTATTCAAATGGCAAAAAATCTTAATCTTAAAACGATTGCAGAGGGTGTAGAAGTTAAAGAGGTATTAGATATATTGGAACGTTATGGGTGTGATGAGGTGCAGGGGTATTATTTTGCTAAACCGATGGATGCTAAAGCATTTGAAGAGTATGTAGCGCAAAGATAAAAATTTATCTTTTAAGCTAAGTCTCACTACTCACTTCGTTCGGCACTTTTACTTTTAGACCTAAAAACGTCCATAGAGGACGTTTTTACATACCCATTCCAGGCATGCCTCCACCCATACCGCTCATATCCGGCATAGGTTTATCTTCTTTAATCTCATGGATTGTTGCTTCGGTAGTGAGAAGCATACTCGATACCGACGTTGCATTGGTCAATGCTACACGCTCCACTTTGAGTGGATCGATGATTCCTGCTTCAAACATATCGACGTATTCACCCGTAGCGGCATTGAATCCGATATTCTCATTGGTTGCACTAACGATAGTGTTAACGACAACACCCGCATCGTATCCCGCATTTTCAGCGATTTGTTTCACAGGAGCAGTAATCGCACGGAGGATAATCTCCCATCCGATTTTTTGATCGCCGCTGAGGTCATGCTTCACTTTTGCCGCCGCACGGATTAATGCCGCACCGCCACCGATAACGATCCCCTCTTCAACTGCCGCTTTGGTCGCTGAGAGCGCATCGTCTACGCGGTCTTTTTTCTCTTTCATTTCGGTTTCGGTTGCCGCACCGACTTTGATAACCGCAACACCGCCGGCAAGTTTTGCCAAACGCTCTTGAAGTTTCTCTTTATCGTATTCGCTGGTGGTTGCTTCGATTTGGGTACGAATCTCTTTGATACGCATCTCAACCATTGCTTTATCACCTGCACCATCTACGATAGTGGTGTTGTCTTTGTTGATGACTACACGTGACGCTTGACCCAGATCAGCGATAGTTGCACTGTCGAGTGTTCGTCCAATCTCTTCTGAAATCAGTTGAGCACGGGTCAAAATAGCGATATCTTGGAGCATCGCTTTACGACGATCACCGAATCCGGGAGCTTTAACCGCTGTGATGTTGAGTACACCGCGTAATTTGTTAACAACCAATGTTGCCAACGCTTCACCATCGACATCTTCTGCGATAATGAGAAGAGGGCGTGATGTTTTTTGTACTTGTTCCAATACAGGAAGCAAATCTTTGAGATTCGAGATTTTTTGATCGAACAACAAGATAAACGGATGATCGAGTTCAACGGTCATTTTTTCTGAGTTGTTGATAAAATACGGGCTGAGGTAACCACGGTCAAACTGCATCCCCTCGACCACGTCGAGTTCGTCGTTGATCCCTTTGGCTTCTTCAACGGTGATAACACCATCACGACCCACTTTATCCATCGCTTCAGCGATCATCGCACCGATACGCTCATCGGAGTTTGCAGAGATGGTTGCCACTTGTGCGATCTCTTTTTTATCGTTGATGATGCGTGAAGCCGTTTTAAGCTCTGTCAAAATCGCTTCAGTAGCTTTATCCATACCCCGTTTTACTTCGATAGGATTTGCCCCTGCCGTGATATTGCGAAGACCTTCACGAAAAATTGCATTTGCAAGGATAGTTGCCGTAGTCGTACCATCTCCCGCTTCGTCTGCTGTGTTGGAAGCAACCTCTTTAACGAGTTGAGCCCCCATATTTTCCAAAACATCTTTGAGTTCTACCTCTTTGGCAACCGATACACCGTCTTTGGTAATAAGCGGTGCGCCATAACTGCGTTGTATAAGGACATTTCGTCCGCGTGGTCCCATCGTTACTTTTACCGCGTCAGTGAGCTTTTGTACCCCTGCAGCGAGTTTATTACGAGCATCATCTGAAAAATGGATTTCTTTTGCCATGTTTATATTTCCTTAATAATAGATAATTATTTAATAATTCCGAGTAAATCACTTGTAGTAATAACCAAATAGGTTTTACCTTCAAGTGTTAATTCGGTTCCTGAATACTTACCGAAAACAACGACATTACCAACCTCTACATTGCTAACTTTATCGCTTACCGCAACAACAGTCCCTTGAGAAGGTTTTTCTTTAGCATTATCAGGAATAATGATACCTGATGCAGTTGTTGATGATTCTTCGAGACGTTGAACCAAGACTCGTTTTCCAAGTGGTTGAAAATTCATTACATTTCCCTTTAATATGATGTTTATATGCTCGGGATTGTACACGAGTTTGGGTTAATTGTCAATACTCTTAGTCACTATGACTCAATTAATATGAGCTTGTATTATACATATTAAATGTTGTGTTTATGTTTGTTTTACTTTTAGCTTTTAATAAGCAATGCTCTACTATAATTCCACTCTTCCAAACATAAAGATGGCTGGGTAGCTCAGCTGGTTAGAGCGCTGGTCTCATAAGCCGGAGGTCGGGGGTTCGAGTCCCCCCCCCGCCACCATCTTTCTTTAAAATCACATATTCAAAACTTCATAAAATCTCACCATCCATTACAGATAGACCCTATTGTCGTGGCACTTTATAATTTATGTTATAATTTCTTTAAGGCCGACAGTCCGCCTACCTCTTCCGCTTTCATTTTGAAAGTATGGTAAACCTGATTTATTTTTATACAACCTGATTTAGATTGATATTTCGGTTAGTTTCACTTTTGTTGCTTTGAGCGTTTTCGCGAAAACAAGAAGGTGAATGGAAGAACACTTTTAACATGCACATAGATGCAGTTTTCGCTACATAAACATTCAAAGGAATAAACAATGAAGCACGGGATAGCAACCTGCACGCCTGAAAAACTATTTCCAGAGTCGATCATACAGATCCGAAACCTTGCCAAATCATTAAAGACTCCGCTATCAGACCACAATGTGCATATTCCTCATGTCTCATTATTACATGTCGTCTCAAAAGCGTTTGGATATGAAAACTATAATACTGCACAAGCTTTACTAGGTAAAACTGAAACTAAAAGTCAACGTAATAAAAATATCACTATGCCAGCAAGAACATCCGGCAATGAATATTTTGACCGCTTTATGGATGCTATACGTGAACAAATGGGTGATGGAATGTTTGAATATGTCATGAAAGTTCATGATTATACAAATCCAGATGGGAATCCAATGGAAACACTCACTAAATATGGATTTACAACTTATGATCGTTTAGCTAGTATATGTGTCGAAGAATTTAAAGATCTCCATATAGAGTTTTTTGATGTTACCAAAGAAGGATATGAAGCATTTTATACTAGATTTCCATTCAAAGAAAATCTAGTAATACTTGATGGCGAAGAAGAAGTTGTACTCTGTGTAATACCATCAAAAAATGAGAAACGTAAACAAATCATTGTTGCATTAGATCGGTTTATGTATTTAGCTAACATTCCTCCTTTTAAAGTAAAATATCTCAAGAATGATAATTTTAAAGAACGCTTATCTCGGTATACAGAGTCAAATATTGAATGGTATGAACAGTTGGCTAAAGGACGGAAACTATCCTTAAAACGTTTCAACCCGAAAAAAATTCTATCAGAATCTATACCAACTGAACAAGAAGCGAATTATACTGTTCAGAACACGATAGCAGCAGTCAAACGCTCTCTTCTTCTTTCGGGAGTATCAACCCAAGATGCAGGACGATTGGCAGATTGGTGCGTTCGTTTCCTTGGTCTAAGTAATATTGAATTGGAACGTATTGTCAGTGAATATTATTCTTTTGAAGAATATAGTAAATTCAATAAAGATACTTCAGGGACTATCGCAAACGAAAATGCCGAAATGTATATTTTTGCTTATTTTATTGCCGTATCATCAATCCCAATAAAGATAGACGAATGGAAAAAATATGTTACCAAAAAGTCAGCGAAGGAACATATAAAGCGATTATTGAATGATTATAGCGGCATGCGATTTATCAGTAAAGATTTAGAAGTTATTTTTCAGAAAGACGTGAAAGATGCTTACGGTCTTTTGTGTAATTACACATACGATGAAATCGATAAGATTCGGTTCGCTTTTGTTGGAGATGCACTTAAAAGTGCCTTTGATAGTGCTGCAAAAATCCTTGAAGAGGAATGTAGTGCTTTCTTGAGTGAAGATGAGATAGTTAAAATCTTTTCTGTTTTATGGTCTATCCAACAAAACGCCATACACAACAATGGTCCTCAACTTGAAACAATCAATTTTGCAAGTCTAAAAGAAAAAGATAACGATAAGCTTATATTCAATAAAAACCAGATAGTTTTTTTGCAACAAATTAAACAAGAGAGCCTTTTAGAAATATTTTATAGTGGGCGTGAATCGTTCGTAAAAAGTATCACAAAATCTCTTCCTGATTTGATTGAAGTTCTGCATTCTGAAAAAAATATTGAAGTGGCTACAGAATAAAAAGTATTTAATAAAAGGGACAGGTTAAAATAGCCAAGTAATTGGCTATTTTTTATTGATGATTTTGAAAAGATGTAAATACTGCAAAATAGGGGTCAGGTATTCAATCTTCATTTTTTGAAAACAGAGGCAAGCTGAATTACAATAAATGAACCATAATCTGTTAACCGTAACCTTACGCACCTCATAGGAAGTGGGGCTTTAGCCCCGCCAAAAGCTTTGCTTGCTTTGTAATTTCCATCATAAAGCAACTAGGCGAGGCTAAAGCCTCACTTCCAAAAATAGCATTTCACATGTAAATTTTACAAAAGTGCAATAGGTGAGTAATATCAGTTACTTATTAGAGTAGTACAATATCGTATCAAGCAAGTTAGGGGGTAAGAATGACCATTACTGTCAAAGATAGCTTTGCCGATCAAGTCATGGCGTTTTTAAAAACGCTACCCAAAGATGCCGTAGAAGTAGAATCTTCACGCCCATGGTATGCCGATGAGGTGAAACGCCGCGCGGATCAATACCGTGCCGGAGATATGGAGACTGTACCGCATAACGAAATGTGGGAGAGCATTGAGAGACAAATAAAGGCGTGAAGATCGTTTACGACCCACAGTTTAACCGTGAAGCAAAGCCGCCAAAGAATTTTAGCTAAAGTTAAAGCCTACATCGAGACGTTAACCGATAACCCCCGCAAAGGACGGTTAAACGATGATGGAAACCGAGAGCTAATACACCAAGGCTATACTATCCCTTATTTGATCGATGGGGATAATATAGTGATTTTGTTCATTCAAGCCCAACCACAGCCCATCATTAGCATCCAAATGATCCATATCCTGAATTGTAGAAGATTGTTGTGGAGCAGTGGTTCTATAAGCAGATAGGAGTGAAATCGCCGCTGTACGCACCATATAAGCCCCTACAGAGAACGAATATGGATTAGAGGATACCGATGGTGTGATTGATTATTGCGGCTGTAGAGTAGCGGAAATGCTACTTCTTTTCTTTTTTGAGCCGTGCTTTGAGTTCCTTGGTTTCTTTATTCTTTATTTTTCGTCGAAACTTAAAATGCATGTTGTATAAGTCACTTGTCTTTTAAATCTTTTTTCATTTGAAGTCTTATCTTTTTACGTTTTGCATGGTACGATTCTGAATCACCATATTCAAGATAATTACCGTATCTAGAATGCTCATGCTTCATCTCTCTATTATGCTTAATTGGACACCAAAACTCTTCTGTTCTTGCACCTATTGCTGCAGTATATTGTATAACTCCATTTACATATCCACAATAAATGCAATAAAACTTCTCCATAAAATTTAAGTATTTCAAATGATGTCTATCAACAACAACATATTCACTTCGTTTTACTTTGGGAATTTCATATATAGTAAAATTGATTGCTTGGAAGATACTAGCTAAAATATCAGCAAATACGGCGGGAATTATCATCATAAGTATAAACGGTGAAGTTAGAAAATAAGAAAGCTTACTCCTAGATAAGTATTCACGAGAAAATACATTAAGATTAGGTTTTTGATTTTTTTCATTACTATTTTTCATTTTATTCCAAGTTTGTTAGGCTATGCACATTGAAGTTTTGATAAGGTGTTAAAACTATGTAAATCACTTATATTTAGCATTTACTTAAGTACATAGTCAAGTTCTATTTGTTGAATTGTATCTAAATTTCAGTCAAAAAATTCAGGCATTTATGGCGTTTATACACATGTAACATTGTAGTGAGATCGGATCGATGAGAGGAAAAATATGACAGAATGAGTGAAAGGGTAACTCTTCTGCAAGTCAGTGGTTCTGATAGTCACTGAACGCTCCATATAAGCCCTACAGACGACGAATATGATTTAGACAATACGAAGTTGTGTGATTGGTTTTTGAGTCTCGTACTTATTTGTGCTTCAATCTTCCCACTCTGTAGAGCGGGAATGCAGAATTGAAAATCTTACTAAACATCTTTTTGTATTATTTGCTACAAAGCCCTTTTGTAGCCATTTCCAGTTCGGAAACAATTTTTTTGCCCTCAGCTTCGTCTATTAACTCCAAGTTGGCACCTCCAAAAAAGACACCCATCTTGATATATTGTCTAATAAAGTCATATGTTTCCCCTTTTACTTTTTAGGATAAGCGGTAGCTGTAATGGTTGTTGTGTACACAGTCCCGATAAAAGCGTACGACCAAGATTCTTGAATGGTAATATCAGTAACATAATCACCTTTTGCCTCTTCCATTAACTCGTCATACGCACTTTCATGACGTCCATTGATACCTGCTGGAATAAGCCATAGAAGTTGAAATCCACTTGATTTACCTGTGATGGTTCGCCCTTTATCTTTTACGTCTTCATAGCTCTTTGGATCAACGCTTTTAAAGGTAATTGGCTTGCCTACACATCCACTTAACCAAATACCAAAAATTACCATAGCTGAAATATTCAAAAATGTCTTTAGCTGATTCATTATTTTACCTCCTTGATTGCATCGCCTGTGATTGTAACGGTACGAGCTGTTCCAATACCCCACCAAAACCAATTTTCTTGATAGGTGACATTCATTAAGCCAGTAGCACCAGGGACGCTTTCTAGAGCATTTTCATATGCACGCTCATTACGTGAGTTTATTCCCATTGGAATAAAATAATATGCAGTGCCAAGCAATCCAAGTGAACCACTTGCAGAGCCTTCCGCTTTTCCTAGAGTTTCATATTTTGCGGGTGGAGCTTGCTCGATTTTTACTTGATGCGATGAGCATCCAGTCAGTAAAAATAAACCTATTACAGGAATAAGAGCTTGCGGTTTTAACATTTTTTTCATAATATGCAATCCTTTATTTCATTACAGAAATCACTTCTTTTGATATGTAACATATATTAATAAGTTTATAGTATTTCAACTTAATTTGTGACTTTTAAACCTAAAAACATTAATTGGTTATTGCTCGCATTACAGTCCGTAACAAAATACTATACCATGGAAAGTACGACCAATAAAAGCCTAGTGGCGTTTGAGCGATTAACATCAGATGGACAAAAAAGCGATGGTTAACATCAACATCACATTATATGACGTGTGCCATACACGGTAAACTTAACTCGTAAGAGGTCAGTTTTCATATAATGAATGTTATGTTAAAGGTAACTTCAAATCCCGCTGTGAACGTAGGCAGTGGAATGACCCCCGTTTTATAGCCATAATACTTCTCCAATATTCCTTACTAGATTGCAAGAAAGCTCTAAGTGAATATTTTGTAACATTATTATTAAATATAATTACAAAGGTTGCATTGTGAAAAAAATCGTTTCAGGTATCGTGTTATTAACATCTGTATTGGCGTTTGCCGGTGAAAATTCATCTGGATTTTATGTTGGAGCGGGTGTAGGAAATACGAGTTATAGTGATGATGGTTTTACTAAAGCTCTTGATGTGACCAGTAAAGCAAATACAGATGATTCGGGAACTATCGGTTATTTGGGATATCAGTTTAACAATATAGTTGGAATCGAAGCATCTTATATCGATTATGGTAAATTTGCTAACGGAAGCAATGGATTTTCTCAAGAGCCGAAAAATATGAATTTTGCTGCTAATGTCGGCTACTCATTTTTAGATGGTCAGCTTCGTCCTTATGTTGTTGCGGGATTAGGTTATCTTAAAGCGAACTGGAAAAACCTCCCTTACTATGCAAGTAAATTAAGTGATTCAGCGGTTTCATTTCATTATGGGCTTGGACTTCAGTACGAACCGGATTTTTTACATGGGTTAGGGGTTCGTGTAGCGTATGTTGCTGATGCATATGTTGCATCATTGGATACTGGTTCTACAAGTGAAACATATACCCAAGTCCTAGGTCTTGGTTATATTGGTCTTCAGTACAAATTCTAGTCATTAACTTTTCTCAATAAAACTCTCAAAGCTGTCCAATCATTGCTTTGGGAGGGTGTACTAATTTGATTAATTGTGGAAAACCAAATCAAATCAAATACATTATTTAAAATATATGCTAAACTTATTTAAATTATTTGGATTCAAATATGTTAAGGGTATATAATGAGAGCCTCAATTTCCTTCCTAATCAGTATCTTTAGTATAGTTTTGATATTGTCATCATGTGGCTCTTCTGATAATTCGTCAACTTCTGATAGTGTTGTCAGTATAGATCGTATTGATATAAACAGTAGCACCCCGTATATCGGCATTAATATTAGTCAATTGAGTTATTGGGACGGTGCAAATGCCATGGTTGACATGGTTTTTGAATCTGAGTTTCGATCTAGCGAATGGGGATACGATGTAGGAGCAGATGTCGATGGAGCTCCTACACAGGATTTTAATCTCATTTTTTCATCACGAAGAGTTGCAATCGGGACGTATAAGCTTGTCTTTAAAGGAGAAGCTGAGCTTTATGTCTCCGGTACTCCTGAGATAGATGGTGAAGCAAGCCCTTATATTACAAATCTTGTTTATGATGCAACACACAATCTTACAACAGCTGATGTTGTAATCCCAAGCGTTATTACTAATAATTCGTATATTAATTTTAGCAACACTCGTCGTACATCAACATCTGCATTTCATAGTGGTGTTACGGATATCCATTTATGGCGTTCGAGCTATCCAACAGATGGTTCAGTTATTTTTACCAAAGAGTTTCTTAGGGCAATGAAATCGTTCCATTTAATTCGATGTATGGAGTTTATTTCTACCAATGAAAATGATTCGGTGAATTGGTCAGAACGGACAACGATGCGACACTTGGGACGACCGATAAGTGGTCGTGAACAACCTTGGGAGTTAATGGTTCTCTTGGCAAATGAAACGGGTAATGATCTATGGATTAATGTTCCTACTCGAGCAAATGATGACTACATCACTAAGCTTTCTCAACTTTTACGTTATGGATCAGATGGGATAAATCCTTATACATCAGTGCAACAAAATCCTATCTACCCACCTTTAAAAGAGGGGATACGTGTTTATGTTGAATATGGAAATGAGCTTTGGAATCCTGGACCGGGATTTAGTGGATTTTATTGGGCTCGCGATTTTGCTGATGTAGCTCGCGCTCAGTTAAATCATCCCATAAATTATGACGGTACCGTTACGGATGATCAATATCTGGCACTTCGCCGTTGGATAGCGTATCGTTCCTCCGTGATCAGTTTAACCTTTAGAAGGACTTTTGGCGATAAAGCGATGATGAATACGGTACGTCCCATCCTCTCTGCTCAAGCGAGTAACGGGAATGCATATTTGAGTGAGGAGCTTAAGTGGGCAGAGGGATTTTATGGAAAGATTCGCAACAATGCTCCCTATAACGATACTCTTCGAACTGTTAATGAATTGTGGTGGGGAGGTGGTGGAGCGGCTTACTACGATTCAAATGTCTCTCCGTCAAGTTCATCTCAAGCTACAATGAAAGGGTATTTTGATGGGCTTCCAACGGATGATTTTGCAAAAATGGTTGCTATTGATGCTACATGGACACGAGGATTTGGATTGGCGAATGTCGCTTATGAGGGGGGGCCAGAACCTGGTGGAAGTGCATTAGGAGGAACTGATGGAAACTCAACCCTATCCGCTTTGTACAATGCAGATACAAGAATGAAAGAACGAATGATTGATGCCCACCGAATTTTTGAAGGAAATGGTGGTCAATTATTTGTCTACTACGTTTATAGCAGTTCCATTCCATGGAGTTTTGTCAATGATGTAACACCATCATTAGTTTCAGATACTAATACAACTAAACTTCAGGCGACACAGTTTATACGTTATGCCCCAAAATCGGCTCCCACGTTGGGTACTCTTTTGCCTGCTACAATCAGCCTTCATGACATGGATAAATCAATTATAATGGATAGTGAGGCAGGATGGGGGTACGATGGTATGGCGTATCGTCTAAGTCCAAGAACCGATACTACACATGGCGAATTTGCACTTATTCCTGTTCGCAGTGCAGAAACAAAAGTTTATCGCGTCTCGCTTGTCAATTATGATCCCCCACAAGGTGCTCAGATAGAAATTCTTATAGACGGTATATCAGCAGGTATATGGACACTTCAGGGGTTCGTCGATGGTCAGGCTCATGTTAGTTCATCACTTAGTGTGACGATTTCAAAAGGATTGCATATTGTGAGAATTCGATCACTACAAGGAACGCTCTGGATGAAAGAACTCTCTGTCGCAATTTAAACGTAAAAATATAAACTTTTCTATACTATGTGTCATAAATCATTATGAGGGACAGAGATGAAGAGAGTAGTATTGAGTATTGTCACAATGGCTATAGCGATAAATGCCGGTGAGATTTCTAAAGTAAGCCATGATAAATTGAAATACTATATCAATAGGGATACTGATACATGCGAATATTCACAAGTACTGGTTGAAAATAGCTACGACAAAACATTTAAAAATCAAGATGATGCTTTAACATTTATGGTCAAGGATTTTGAAAAAGCGTATAAAGGCAAATGTAAAGCTTTTGAGAATAAAGAAGAAAAAAGTGTTGATATCTTTTGTAAAGGAAAAGTGAATGACGATGATATCAATATCATCTTTTTCTCGGATAAAGATAGCTGTACCGTGTGGAATGAAAAAGATTTAGCGCATCAAGCGTTGGTGAGTAGTAATGATATGCAACTCGATTACATGAGAGATGGTTTAAAAGATTTTCAGTGGATATATAATGAAAAAGAAGATAAATGTTATCCGACATTAGAACTGTTTAATGCTACGATGAGCCAAAAACCTATTACAAAAGGGTATGTGGCGAAAAATATGAGTGGCTACTTCGATAGTTTTCGTACTATTATGAATGATTCTGAGACAGTAGTAACGGTATATATGGATGATAATAGAGCAAAAATAGAGATGAAGTCTCCTAATGGCGAAGAGAGTACTTTTTATTATGGTTCAACCATGGATAATTGTAAGTCATGGAAAAATGCGACTAACTAACGGTTAGGGATAATCATCTCTAATTGTTCATGCGTAACACCATACGATTTTAGTAATAATGAAGCGGTGGTAATATCACCATTCTCAAGTTTTATTGTTGCACTATACACTCTGCCAAGTATACCCGATGAGACGAGTAGAGCATCTTTGATCTCATCGCTAGGGTGAAGATCGTGTATGATTTGTTCTATTGGAATATTGAGTAAATTTTCAAGTAGTGAATACAAAGCAACCAAGCGTGCGCTTTCGATAAGGGAAGGATTGGCATTTGGGGATGCTAAGGTAAGTAGTTTGAGTACTAAATTTACCCGTTTTTGAGATAACAGAGTACATTCGTTGACTTCACCTGTAGAGCTTGTCCCTGATTTGGAATAGATAATGAGTAATAACCATTGCATAAATGCATTTTTCCCCATTCTCTCTATCATCTCTTTTACTGATGAGGCTTTATCAAGATGTTGGGGTGTTGTTGAGGTTAAAAACTGGATGAGTTGCAACGATAATGCACACTGCTGTTTGAAGGAGTTATAAATTTCTTCGAATGAGGCATCGCTTTGTAAAAGTGAGAAGAGGGAGAGGACATCACCGTTTTTCGGATCAATATGGTTGTGGGTAATGAGATGGGATTTGGCGAAATAAAATCCTTGAAAATAGTGAAAACCTAACATTCGATAGGCTTCAAAAACTTCCAAAAATTCGATCCGTTGAGCAATGAGTTTCATCTGTCCATAAGGGTTTGGGCGAGAGTTTAACTGTTCAATATCGGTTTGATTAACATCAAATTTGGCGAACTCCATACATTCAAAAATGGGGGCAAATCTTTCAAAATAATCAGGGTTGAAAGAGGCGTTGTCGAGTGCAAAACGGTATCCGATGGAGTGATAATAGCGGATCGCTTCGTGTATTTGAGCCGTATGGCGCATATCTTCGGTCAGCTCAAAGACAAATTTATCTTTGGGTAGGGTACGGATAATATCGGTGAGGAGCAGTGGACCATCGGTATTAATAAATGCCAAATGATCACCGATACTCGACTTGGTCCCGATTTGATTCAGTAGATTGACTAACACGGAACTGGTAGCACGACGGGGGTCATCAAAACTACATTTTCCCTCTTCATCCCGATAATAAAACTCATATCCGAAAATCGTTTCATCCCCATTAAGAATAGGCTGACGTGCTAAAGTTGGTCTTTTAGTCATATTTTTATTGGCTTTATGTTATAGATATTATGAAGTGTAGCGTATTTTTATAATGATTTTCAAGAATAAATCATAAGGTTTTTCGATAGTGTGTTTTTTAGTAAAAAATAATCGATTTTGTAACATTTTTTAGTTTTTAATGTGATATAATCACTGGATAACCGTTCCTAAAGGGTCACAGATGGAGATGGTATTAACACTTATTGGATTGCCGATTTTGGCATCATTGCTTTTACTCTTATTCCCTGAAAAAAGGGTTCAATATACTATTGCCGTGATAACTTTGTTTATTCTCAGTGTGGTCTCTTTATCCCTATTTAATCGTGTTGAGGTATTATCGTTTCACCTTTCTCATACGATAAATGGTGCGATTGTTGCTGCTGATGTCGTACTGCTTCTTTTCTTCTTTTATCAAGGTAAACTCTTTCATCATTCAAAAGTGATGGCGCTTGCAGCGGTACAGTTGGTATTGTATGGATATATCGAGTCTATTGCTCCAGAGGCGGGATCGGCAGAGATTGTCGTCAATAATCTATCTGCATTTATGTTTTTGATTATCAATGGAGTGGGGGGGATTATCGTCCTCTATTCGGTCAAATATATGGAGGATGAACCGACGTCTCCTCTCAAAAAGCGTCTTTTTGTCGGGGGGATGCTGGTGTTTCTCTCGGTGATGAATCTCATCGTCATCGCTAACTCTATCCTCCTCTTCTTTTTCTTGTTCGAGATGACGACACTCGCATCGTATCTGTTGATAGCCTTTAGAAATGATGAAGTGAGTCGTGCCAATGCCCTCAAAGCCCTCTGGATGAATCAGATCGGCGGAGTGGTGATTTTACTGGGAGCTTTGGTGGCTATCATCGGGTTTAAGACAGTCATGTTCGATACATTATTACAAAGTTCAGGGGGGATGGTGTTGTTTTCTATCGCACTTCTCTCGATGGCGGCTTTGGTGAAGGGGGCTTCGATTCCGTTCGAGGGGTGGTTGCTTGGGGCGATGGTGGCACCCACACCCGTGAGCGCAATGCTCCATTCGGCGGCAATGGTTAAAATCGCCCCCTATCTGATCCTCAAGCTTGCCCCTGCGTTGGCGGTGAGTATGGTCGGAGGGATTATCTCGATTATCGGGGCGTTGGTGTTCGTGAGCGCTTCGTATTTGGCACTCTCACGCTCGGTGCTCAAAGAGATTTTGGGATATTCCACCGTGGCGTTGTTGGGATTGATGATGTCATTGGCGGCTATCGGGAGTGAGGAGAGTATGAACCTCGCGATGGCGTTGATGCTTTTTCATGCCCTCTCTAAAGCGTTGCTGTTTCTCTCTGCAGGGGTGTTGGAGCGTCTTCATCACGCCAAAGATATTGAGGATATGAAAGGGATGGTGACCCGTTCGCCCAAAACCGTCGGATTTATCCTCTTTGGATTTGTCTCGTTGACCCTCCCGCCGTTCGGTCTGTTTATGGGGAAACTCTTTGCGATCAGCTCTATCGCCTCACTGCTCAAAGAACACCCCTCCAATCTGATCATCCTCCTCTCACTGATCGTCGGAAGCGCTTTGATGGTACTTCTCTATTTTAAAGTGGCGTCGGCACTTCTCTCTGCCCCTTGCGATGTTGAAGCCTCCGAAGCGATTGCGATCCCGAGTGGTTTTAATGTGCCGTTGGTGTTGTTGAGTATTTTCATTGTGATCGGGGCGCTCGGCTACATTATGATGCAACACAATATTTTTGTCGTACTGTTGGCGTTGCCGATGCTCTTTGTTTTTGCTCTCCCCTCCTTGATTCGTCGGATGGATCGGTATGACCGTTCACAGCCGTATCATTGCGGTGAAAAAGAGCCGTTTGATGCGGCGTTAGTTTATTATGAACCCTCTAACAAAGTTCAGTTGCTTCTTTATTGGGGTTTCGGAATTCTCTTTGTCGCCGTAGCGATGGTAGGAGCGTTGTCATGATTTGGGTATGGATAGCTTTGGCTCCGATTTTAGGAGGATTGGTCTATGGGGGAGAGAGGGTATTACGGGCTCGGATGCAGCGACGGCAGGGCCCTCCGTTCTTGCAACCGTTTTACGATATGTTCAAACTTCTCGATAAACGGACATTGATCGTCCACGCTCCTCATGCTCTCCTCGCACTCGCCCATTTTTTCGTCTTGTGGTTCAGTGTCGCGGCGATCTTTTTGGGATGGAATCTCCTCTATATCATTTTTCTCCACCTTTTCGCCCAACTTCTCCTCATTTTAGCGGGATACAGCGTACGCTCCGCCTATTCGCATGTAGGAGCGAACCGAGAATTGCTGATGGTGGTGGCGTATGAGCCGATACTGATTTTGGTGGCGGTGGGGCTGTATCTGGTGAGCGGAAGTTTCGAGGTTTCACAGATCCTCAAATCTGGCGGTTACCTGAGCCAGTTGCCGCTGTTGTTTGCCGCATTGTTGATGATTATCCCGATCAAAGTGAAAAAATCGCCGTTCGATGTCGGTGAAGCGCATCAGGAGATTGTCGGTGGGGTCGAGATCGAGTACAGCGGGGTATTTTACGAGTTTTTGTATATGTCGCGGTTTCTCGAATATATCTTTATCTACAGTTTTGTTTACCTTTTCGGCGGCGAGTCGCATTGGCTAGGTGCAGTATTGGTCGCGGGGGTCTTTTTGCTCGTCAATCTCGTCGATAATGCGACCGTCCGTGTGAGACCTGCGCAGATGGTAAAAATCATCTATACGGTTGCAATGGGCTTGGCAATACTCAATCTCACGGGGGTGCTCCTATGAAATTCTTTACCCCTTTTCGGAAAAAATCACCGTGGGTATTGCACTACAATGCGGGGAGTTGCAACGGCTGTGACATCGAAATCCTCGCCTCCCTCGCCCCCAAATACGATCTGGAACGTTTCGGGGTGATTAACACGGGAAATCCGAAACAGTCCGATATTTTCCTCGTGACGGGTCCGGTGACCTACCGTTCCCGCGAGCGTCTCGTCGAGCTCTACTCCCAAATCCCTGAACCAAAAGTGGTCGTGGCGGTGGGATCGTGTACGGCGACGGGGGGTGTGTTTCGGGGGATGTACAACGTCGAAGACGGGATCGATCGTTATATCCCCGTCGATGTCTATGTCCCCGGATGTGCCGCATCGCCGCAACTCATTATCGATGCGATAGTTAAAGCTCTGGAAGTGCTCGAAGCGAAAAGTAAAGAGATCGAAAAGCCGTTCAAACTCTTCGGTGCAATAGAGACGATACATAATAAACTCAGCCGCCTCAACATGGCAACAAAGGTGGAACCTCATGCGAAAGATTGAAACGACACTCACGACGCTGTTGAGCGACATCGGAGCGTTTTACGAAGCGAAAAAATGGCATTTTCTAAGTGTTAACGGGATCGATTTGGGGGAAGGGAAGATCGAGCTCCAATGGATTTTCTCACAATATGGGGTTAAAGATGAAGTGGTGATTTATTATGCCCTGAGCGATTATGAAACCCCTGTCCCCTCGATTGTCACTCTGATCCCCTCCGCATTTATGGGAGAGAGGGAAATTGTTGATATGTTCGGGCTGAAAGTGGAAGGTGCGGTGAGTGGACTTTATCTCGATGAGGATTCATTGCCGCATCCGCTTAGGGGGGAATCATGAAAAAAACGATCCAAATCCCTCTGGGGTCACAGCATATTTCTCTATTGGAGCCGATACGGTTTAAGTTTGAGTGCGAGAACGAAAAAATCATCGGGGTAGATGCCGATGTTGGGTTTGTCCATCGCGGGGTGGAGCTGGCATGTACTCGTAGTTTTGAGTTTAAACAGGTGGGGTATGTTGTCGCCCGTGTTTGTGGTCTTTGCGCTATTACCCATTCGCTCTCGTATACGTTAGCCGTCGAAAAACTATTGGGCTATGTTGCAAATGATCGGATTAAATATCTGCGGATGTTGATGGTGGAGCTGGATCGTATCCACTCCCACATGCTCTGTCTCGCCCATACGGCGGAGAATGCAGGATTTGAAGCCCTCTTTATGCAGATTATGGGGGATCGGGAACTGATTATGGACGTTCAAGAGGCGATTAGCGGGAATCGTGTCCAGTTTGATTATATCTCCATCGGCGGAGTGAACCGTGATTTGACTCCCGAATTGGTGGCACTGATCCATAAAAACCTCGGATTACTATCAAATAAAATTGATACGCTGATCGGAATGTTTGACAATAACTGGTCGCTCTCGCTCAAATACAAAGGGGTAGGGGTGCTGAGTCTGGAAGATGCGTACATCTACAATGCTCTGGGACCGTTGGCTCGTGCGGCGGGATTGGCAACCGATGTCCGCGCTGAGACGAGTGATTTTCCTTATGAAGATATCGGGTATAAAATGATTCTTGAATCTAGCGGAGACATCCATGCCCGTAACTTCATCCGCCTTCGAGAGATCGTTAATTCGATAGAAATGTGCCAAAATATTGTGAATAACCTCCCAGTAGGAGAGATCCAAGAGAAGGCAAAAGGGAAACCCAGCGGCGAAGCGGTGGTTCGCGTCGAAGCGCCGCGCGGTGAGCTCTTTTATCTGGTGCGGGGGAGCGGTCAAAATATGCTGGATCGTGTTCGGATCAAAACTCCGACCTTTTCGGCGATTCCGGCGATGATGGAGGTCTTTAAAGGCGCTGAGTATGCCGATGCTCCCGCTATCCTCGCCTCGTTCGATCCGTGTATGTCGTGTACGGCGAAGTAGGAGGTTCAGATGTTTAAATCAATGTTAGAAGCATTTTTGAATCTCTTTCGACCGATCCGAACCCACCAATACCCTGCCGAAGAGATAGTTTTGCCGAGCGGGTATCGGGGACTGATCGAATACGGGATAGATGCGTGTATTTTCTGTGATAAATGCGAAAAAGTGTGTCCTCCTGGGGCGATCCTCTTTTTTCAGAATGAAGATGGGACGAAAATGTATCGCTATAACCCGTGGCTCTGTATCTACTGTGGCGAATGTGTTCGCGCCTGCCCGAAACCGCAGGAGGCATTGTGGCAAAGTGAAACGAAACAGCAATCTGCCCTAAAAGAAGATGGGGCAAACGATGGGTGGTTCGTGTGGGAAGCATCGTGCAAGGAGAGTCGCGAAGCATACGCGGCTGCTAAAAAATCGGCTAAAATTCAAAACAAGAGTGAGGAGTAGATGATGCGCATTGTTATCGTAGGAGGCGGGATCGCCGCTGTCTATATCGCCAATTCTCTGATGGAGAAGGCTCCAAAATCCGAGGTGGTGATTGTTTCGGATGAGAAACACCCTCCGTATGATCGGATCCATTTGTGTAAGTTGGTAGAGGATTGTAACTGTGTTGACTCGATTGAGCTGGAACTGCACCCGAAAGTGAAGCTGGAACTAGATCAAAAAATCATCTCGATTGATCCCGCTCAAAAACGGGTTTTCAGTGAACATGCCGCATTTCATTACGATAAGCTGATACTTGCTACGGGATCGGTGCCCAAATCGTTGTTTGATATTTCACACATTGAGAATGCGGCAACTTTCCGTTCTCAAAAAGATTGTGAACAAATTGCGCAGGGGATGATAGGTCGCAATGTGGTGATCGTCGGAGCGGGACCGATCGCGCTCGAATTGCTCGATACTCTCATGCGCAGTGACGCTCCGCAGAGTATCACCTTGCTTGTGCGTAAAAACTATCTCTACTCCGAGGTAATTAGCCGTGAGGGATTGGCACTGATTCAGGGGATTTTCGAAGCGGACAGCCGTGTAAGTATCCGATTCGGCGATCAAATCGTGGATAAAGAGGTTGAGGGAAATGTTATAACCAAGGTGTTGACCAAGCAAGGGGAGATCGACAATCCGTTTATTATTTTCGGGGTCGGTATCGATCCCAATATCCCCTACGCGCGTGACCTCCTCGAATGTGACAAAGGTATTTTGGTCGATGAGAGGATGCGTACCTCGGATGAGAACATCTACTGCGTCGGCGAAGCGGCACAGCTACGTGATGGAGGATTTATCGCAGGACGGGTCAAAGAATGCATTCTCCAAGCAGATGTGGCTGTCGCACATCTGCTTGGAGATGCAAACTCATCATTTAAAGAAGAGGTCTCGATCGACGGACTCAAAGTGGGATCATTTTTGTTCGCCGATGTCACCGCGACCGATTTCAACCCCAAAGATAGTGAGAACGAAACGATTTTGATCACGCATGGGGATCGGATCGATCAGTATATCGTTAATAATGATCGTCTGAAACGGTTTATCGGGATCAACACCAACATCGATCTTCTGGCACTCAAACGGTTGATTGAAACTAATTCACCGATTGATGCGGCGTATCTCTACTCGAACCGTTTGATGTCCGAATACGGGAAACTCGTCTGTAGCTGTGAGGGGGTGCATGAACTGGAGTTGGTCGAGATTATCAAAGAGAATGCGGTGACGTCGTTCGCTGAGCTCAAAGAACACTCAAAAGCGGGACGAACGTGCGGACGTTGCAAGCAGGATATTTGCGCGATTATCAGCGCAACTCCCGTCGATCATGAGGAAGCGGCACGGTTACGTGCTGAAAAAGTAGCGGCAGCTCAGGCAGCAGAACTGGAAAAAGTGCGCGCTCGGATCGAAAAATACAACCGACTTCACCCAAAAAATCAGCTGAGTGCCGAGAACTTCCATGAGGCATTAGAATCGTTTGAAATGAGCCGTGAGTTTAACCGCTGGATTTCGATGATTACCGCATCGATGCATCTGCATCCGCAGTTTGAGGGGGTCGTGGAAGAGGGGGTGACACAACTCAACAAAATCCCGATCATCTGGCTCGAACTCTCAGACTGTACGGGTAATTCGGAGGCGTTTATTAAAACCTCACACCCAAAAGTGGACGATTTGATCCTCAAATATATCTCGCTCGATTATCATGAGCTATTGATGGCGGCTTCGGGGGATCAGTCGGAGTCTGCTCTGGAGAGCATACTCCATAATGATAGCGGCAAATATGTCTTGATCGTCGAGGGGGCAGTTCCGTTAGGGATGGATGGGAAGTTCTTGCGTATCGGTCCTAAGGGCGAGACGGGGGTCGATTTATTGCGTCGCGTCGCCAAAAATGCCGCAGCGGTGATCGCGGTGGGATCATGTGCCTATGATGGCGGTGTCGTTGCCGCCGCGCCTAATCCGACGGGTGCGGTCGGGGTTGCCGAAGCATTGGGAAGAACTGATATTATCAACCTCCCCGGTTGTCCGACCAACCCGATCAATATCGTCGGAACGCTGTTGCAGTACATCATGTTCGATGAGTTCCCGAAACTCGATTCCAATAACCGCCCTGAATGGGCGTACGGTTTCCGTGTTCATGATAACTGTGAACGCAGAGGGCATTACGATGCCGATGAATTTGTCCGTGAGTGGGGCGATGAGGGGGCGAAGAAAGGGTGGTGCCTTTTTGAAATGGGGTGCAAAGGGCCATACGCCGATCTCAACTGCTCCCTCGTGAAATTTAATGAGGGGACGAGTTGGCCGGTACAGGCGGGGCATGGATGTTTCGCCTGCGGTCAGGGGAAAATCGCATTTGATAGCTATGCTAATAATCGTAAACTACCGGAGAGTGAAAATGAGCACTAAAAAAATTATTATTGACCCGATTACACGAATCGAGGGGCATTTACGGATCGAAGTGGAGATTGATGAGAATAATGTGGTTACCGAGGTATGGGCTTCAGGTCAGCTGTTTCGAGGGATCGAGACGATTTTAAAAGGGCGTGATCCGCGCGATTCGGGATTGATCGCTCAGCGCATCTGCGGGGTGTGTACGAATGTTCATTATCGCGCTTCGATCAGTGCGGTGGAAGCGGCGTACGGTATTGAAATACCTCATAATGCCGAGATTATCCGCAACCTCGTCACCCTCTCGTTGTTCGTTCAAGATCATATCGTCCACTATTATCACCTCCATTCACTCGATTTCGTCGATATAACGGGTGCGCTCAGTGCCGATTGTAGCAAAGCTGCCAAAGATGCAGAGCAGTGGGGTGAACACCCTTATCGCAATTCGGATGGGCATCTCGAAGCGATCAAAGAGAAGCTGGAAGGGTTTGTCAAAGCGGGACGATTGGGACTCTTTGCCAACGGCTACTGGGGACACACTGCTTATCGTTTCAGCCCCGAAGAGAATCTGATCCATATGAATCACTATCTTGAAGCGTTACGTATACAGCGTGAACTCTCTAAGGCAGTGGCGATTTTTGCGGGTAAAACACCCCATCCTCAAAATCTCGTTGTCGGAGGGGTGACAAGCGTAGCCGATATGCTCAACCCTCAGCGACTGAACGACTTTTTGTTTATCATCAAAGAGACGAGGGACTTCATCGAACGTGCCTATATCCCCGATATGGTGATGCTCGTCAATGCCTACCGTGACTCTATCAAATCAGGTGAGGGCCGCGCTAGCGGTAATTTTATGTGCTGCGGCGGATACCGATTCGGTAAAGATCAGCAGCTCTTTAGTAGCGGCGTGATTAAAGGGCATGATTTTGAGAGTGTCGAGCCGTTTGATTCGAGCAAAATCACAGAAGAGGCATCTCGCTCATGGTATGAGAACGATGCTCCCCTCTCACCGTATGAGGGAGAGTCGACACCGTTTTATACCGATTTAAACGATGATGGATCTCTCAAAACCGAGGGAAAATATACGTGGGTCAAAGCACCTCGCTATGATGGCGAAGTTATGGAGGTGGGACCTTTAGCTCGTATGATTATGGGATATGTCCAAAACTCTCCCGTCGTTCGTCCCTATATGGAGCGATTTATGAAACGCTCCGGGATGGAGCTGATTGATTTCTCTACGACGATAGGGCGCAATGCCGCGCGCGCTGTTGAAGCGCAAATCTGTTGCGATTATCTGTTTGACACGATGAGTGATTTGATCGAAAATATCAAATATTACGATGAGACGACGTGGACGAAATATGTGTTTGAAGAGCTTCCCCATGAAGCAAAGGGAGCAGGTATTTTCGAAGTGCCGCGCGGGGTTTTAGGTCATTTTGTCCGTATCGAGGAGGCTAAAATCGCCAACTATCAAGCGGTAGTCCCGACGACGTGGAATGCTTCGCCCAAGGGAGCCAAAGAGGGACGCGGAGCGTATGAGGAGTCGTTGATTGGGATTCGCCTCGCCGATCCATCTGCACCGTTAGAGGTGTTACGCGCGGTTCACTCATTCGATCCATGTCTCGCGTGCGCGGTGCATGTAATCGATGCGACGGGAAAAGAATTATCACATTATAAAATAATGAATAGTTGTTCGGTATAATACAAAATAGAATTTGTTTCATTCGTCATTCCCGCGTAGGCAGGCATTGTGCCCCCTGCGGGTAAATCCGGCTCTTTTTTTAAGATGGATCCCCGGGTCAAGCCCGAAGATGACAATGTAAAGGAAGTATTTTGGCACGACCTACAAAAGAAGAACGTAAAATCTCCATCATGACCAAAGCATTGGAGCTCTTCTCCAAAGAGGGATTTTACCAAACCACAATGCCCACCATTGCCGAAAAAATCGGGATGAGTGTGGGTAACCTCTATAACTATTTTACCTCCAAAGAGATGCTGGCAAAAGATCTCATCCTCTACATTGCCAATATTTTGGGTGAAGAAATCCGAGCCATCAATGAAAGCGGGGTGGGTACGCAAGAGAAAATCGAAGCGATTGTCCACATGTATTTCCGTGTTGCTAAAGATCGACCTGAGACCATCGAGTATTTTTTACGGGTTTATCTCTCTAACCGCGAAGTATTTCAAAACTGCTGTGAGGGGATGATTTGCGTCTCCGCATTTGTCACCGAGATGATGATTTTCTTCGAAGAGGGTGTTCGGTGCGGTGAGTTGAGAGACCAAGATTTTTTTAGTGCGTTCGGTCTTTTTATGGGGTATTTGGGGGGGATGGTATTTATCCATGGAGAAAATATCCTCCCCAAACCGTTAGAAGAGTATGAACACACCATCGCCGAAAATATCTACTATGCCCTCAAAACCCGCTAAAGTCATCTGGCTACAAGGGATTACCTGCAACGGCAATACCCACTCGTTTCTAAACGATCCCTCACTGGGGGCTCTTTTAGAATCTATCGAATTCATCCACCATCCGATTCTACCCTGTAAAAAAACACTCAAAGAACTCGTCAAAAAACTTCCTAAATCGGATATTTTGATTTTCGAGGGGGCGTACCGAGCCGATTTTGAGCGTGCAGGGGTGAAGATGGAAACCCTTTTAGTTACCCTTGCCTCTAAAACCAAACATATTATTGCATTGGGCAGTTGTGCGAGTTTCGGAGGGATTTTTAAAGAGGCTTCCCCCGAACATATCAGCGGAATACTTTTTGATAAAGAGAGTGAGAGCGGTCCTTTGCAGACACTGCGTAAAAAAGTGATTACCCTCAGCGGATGCCCCATCCATCCTAAATGGCTCAGTTTTGTCCTCGATATGATCGTTCAGGGAAAAAAAATCACTCTCGATGAGTACCGCCGTCCCAAAGAGTTGTACGGCTATCTCGTCCACAACGGCTGTTTGCGTAATGAGTATTTCGAGTGGAAAGTAGACAGTGATCATTTCGGAACCAAAGAGGGGTGCTTGTACTACGCCCAAGGGTGCCAAGGCCCCTTTACCCACGGTAGTTGTAACAAGATTCTCTGGAACGAAGTGAGCTCCAAAACCCGCGCCGGAACACCGTGCGTCGGATGCACCGAACCCTCATATCCGAGAACAGAACTCTTTAGCACCAAAACCTATATGTCGATTCCCGCTGAGATGCCGCTGGGAATACCGAAACGGAGCTATCTAGCCCTTGCGGGGGCGGCGAAATCGTTTCATATTAAACGGCTTGAGGGGAAATTAATCGATGATAACGCATGAACTAATCGAGCGAATCGAGGGGGAAGCGGTACTTGATTTTAGAACCGACAAAAGCGGAACCGTCCAAGAAGCCGACATCCGATTTGTCCATTTTCGGGGGATGGAAGCGATTTTGGAGGGGCGTAACGCCCTCGATGCCCTCGTCATCGCTCCGCGTGTTTGTGGTATCTGCGGACACTCCCATCTCATCGCGGCGGTGCGGATGATTGAGAACGTCTACATCGATGCGGGATTTTCGCTTTCTATCAGCCCCAAAGCGCATGCAATCCGCGAAATCACCCTAGAGTGCGAACTGATCCAAAACCATATCAAATGGCTCTATCTCGTGATGCTCCATGAGAGCGGTAAACTCTTGGGAGAAGAGGCGAATGTATCGCTAAAAGCCCTTTATGTCACCTCGCAAATCAACCAACTCAGTGCCCTTTTCAGCGGGCAATGGCCACACAGCTCCTACGCCATCCCCGGAGGGGTGACGTGCGATCCAACCCATATCGAGGTGATGCAGGCGTTGAAAATCCTCAGTGAGGTAGAGCAGTTCGTTGCCAAAGAGGTTTTGGGATGTCCGTTAGAGAAGTTCGAGTTGCATCTAAAAAGCGATTCGCACCGTGCGCTGGAGGGGGATTTCTCGAAACTCTTGCACCAGTTTGAGAAGTTAAATCTGCTGAATACGGGAAAAAGCCACGGACGGTTTTTGGTTTTAGCCGATAACGGAGGCTCACTCGACAACGGTGAACGAAGCGTCGCCGATGTTGCCCTCGTGAGCGAAGACAGCTCCCACACCTTTGCTCACGGTGGTAAAACTCATGCTAAAAATGCCCTCTACAGAGGAGCATTTTACGAGGGCGGACCACTCGCCCGCGCTCTTATCTCTGAGCGTCAGGGGATATCATCGCTTTATCAGAAGTATGGGGATTGTGCTATGACACGCTTGAGTGCCCGTATCGATGAGATGGTAACATTGATCGTTCATGTTCGCTCATTGCTCACATCCCTTGACCTCTCGCAACCTTCGTTTACACCTCCTTCCTCCATTCTGAGTATCAGCGGTTCTGGGGTAGGAATCGTCGAAGCTCCGCGCGGATCGCTAATCCATCGTGCCAAAATTGAGAAGGGGAAAATAGTAGAGTATTCGATCATCACCCCGACGCAGTGGAATCTGGGTAACGGAACGGCTTCCAATCTCGGTGTGGCGCAAAAGGCGATGATCGGAGCCGAATCGATAGCCAAAGCGTCACTCATCTTTCGCACTTTTGATGTATGCTCGGTTTGTACGACGCATTAACGAGAGTAAACGTTCTATCGTCTTTAAATAACATTTGAGATAGAATGCTTTTTATCAATTGTAGGAGGACTACAATGAAGACAATCGAAAATTACAAATTCCGTGACATGATCCTAAAAATCGGAAAAAAAGCGATCAAAGAGGCACAAGAACGGAGCCTTGCTAACGGTGTACCGAATGTATATCGTCGCGATGGAGTACCCTATTTTCAAATGCCAGATGGTGAAATCACCTCAAAAGTCCCGAAAGAGTACGAAGGGATTTATAAATAAATTTTTTGAGTATCCCGTTCGCCCTGAGCCTGTCGAAGGGTGTTTGATGCAAAATATATATAATGGATTGAAATGGAACCAGTCACAACAATAAGTGCAATATTTTCTAGTATCAAGACGGCAACAGATATTGCTAAACTGATTAAAGATAGTAATACATCTTTAGAAGAAGCCGAAATCAAACTTAAAATGGCAGACCTTATCAGTACACTCGCTGATATAAAAATTGAGCTTTCAGAGGTTCAAGTATCACAAAGAGAAAAAGAAGAAAAAATTTTAGAATTGGAAAAATTACTTTCCAAAAAAGAAAAAGTAACATTTAAAAATGATATGTATTGGATGGAAGGTGACGAAGTACCATTTTGTCAAGTTTGTTTTGAAAAAGATGCTAAATATCATCATCTTATAAGCGGACTTAATACTAATGGTTCAGCTATTTATCGATGTAAAATTTGCAATAATCAATATCTAAAATAATGTTATGACACCTATCACCGACAACATGGACGTATTCGCCGAGAAATTCGAGAACATCGATCTCCACGGCAAAAAGATTATCAAAGCCGAATTCGATGACTGCACTTTCGTCTCGTGTGATTTTAGCGAGACCTTTTTCTCCTCCTGCAAATTTACCGAATGCCGTTTTGAAAACTGCAATCTGAGCCTGATGAAACTCACCAGTAGCAAAATGAGCGATGTCGAGTTTGTCTCGTGCAAGATGATCGGGATCGATTGGACGATGGCGGATTGGAAGAGTTTGCTTAATGCCGACCCCTTGCGTTTTCGTGAGTGTATCCTCAATGACAGCAATTTTTTCGGTCTGAATTTGGAAGGGTTGGTGATGCGGGAGTGCCGAGCCAAAGAGGTTGATTTTCGCAACGGGACGTTTCAAAAAGCAGACTTTAGTTTGAGCGATTTCAAAGGGGCGTTGTTCGGAAACACCCACCTCGAAGGGGTGAATTTTACCGACTCCTCCAACACTTCTATCGATGTACGCTCCAACCATCTCAAAGGGGCAATTTTCAACCGTTATGAGGCACTGTTTCTTCTCGAATCGATGGGGATTGTACTGGTTGATTAAATGAACTTCTTGAATAACTCTTTTGGGATGGATCCCCGGGTCAAGCACGAGGATGACGAAAGGCGTCATTCCCGCGAAGGCGGGAATCCAGCTTTTATAAAAATTTAGAGTATGCAATATAATATTTCACCTTCATCTCTATTTGTCCTAAAATTAAATAACAAACTAATTTATTAAATTAAATTTTATCTTTTAAATATTCGTTTAAGTTATCGAGGCATACAATACTGAATGATTGTTCATTAATTATTTGAGGAGGGGATTATGTCCGATAGAGTAGAAGCGGTTAAAAAGCTGTTCACTTCGAAAAGTTCGCGCGTCGAAACGAACAAAGGTGAGTCGTATTATCAAGACCTGTTCGAAAAATGTGAGGCGCGTCTGAATGAGATGCGTGCTCTTGCGCCAGCAAACAAACTCGATTTTAGCGATCTTTTAGAAGAGAACGGGATTGATCGACGTGAGTTTATGAAATGGGCGAGTGCAACGACAGCGATGTTGATGCTCCCTCCTATGTTTACACCGCTTGTTGCGGACGCGGCGGTGATGATGAATCGCGCTCCTGTTATTTGGTTGGAACTTCAAGACTGTGCGGGTAACTCCGAAGCTCTTTTGCGTGCCGATGGACCGAAAATCGATGAGATTGTCCTCGACATCATCTCCCTCGAATTTCATGAAACGCTCCAAGCCGCTGCAGGTCATCAGGCTGAGAAACAGCTCGATGAAGCAATGGAACATTTCAAAGGTAAATACCTCCTTTTCGTAGAGGGTGCTATCCCTATGGGAATGGATGGTCAATACGGAACCATCGGGATTAAAGCCGAAACATTCCATGATCATCTCGTCCGCTGTGCTGAAAATGCCGCTGCGGTTATCGCAGTCGGAAGCTGTGCGACATTTGGAGGGATTCCTGCTGCGGCTCCGAACCCTACGGGTGCTGTTGGAGTTATGGACGTTATCAAAAACAAACCTCTTATCAATATCCCCGCCTGTCCTGCGAACCCTGCCAATATGGTGGGTGTAATCTTGCACTATGTATTAACTGGACAAGTACCTGAACTCGATTCACTTCTCCGTCCGAAATTTGCATTCGGTTATCGTATCCATGATAACTGCGAACGCCGTGCACACTTCGATGCGGGTGAATACGTCGAAGAGTGGGGCGATAAGGGTGCTCAAAACAACTTCTGTCTCTACAAAATGGGATGTAAAGGACCGATGACGTTTAATAACTGTTCTATCGTCCGTTACAACGAAGCGGTGAACTGGCCTATCGGGGTAGGACGCGGATGTATCGGTTGTTCGGAACCTGATTTTTGGGATAAATATGCGTATGAACGTCCGATGGCGGATGCTAAAATCAAAGCACCGACGGGCGGCGTAGAGAAAAGTGTGGATGAATTCGGGTTGGGCATGTTGACCGCAGCCGGTATCGGTATTGCGATTCATGCAGCAGCAAGCGCCGTAGCAGGTAAACGAGAAGAAGGAGAGAGCCATGAGTAAGCACATTGTAGTAGACCCAATTACCCGTATTGAGGGGCATTTACGTATTGAAGCGGTTATTGATGACAACAATACGATTGTAGACGCGTACAGCGCATCGACAATGTTCCGTGGGATTGAAACGATTTTGCAAGGGCGTGATCCTCGTGACTGCGGATTGTTGGCGATGCGTATTTGCGGTGTTTGTACCGGTACTCACTATCAACGCTCTATCGAAGCAGTAGAAGATGCGTTTGCTATTACGATTCCTAAGAATGCTCGTATCGTGCGTAACCTTATCCAAGGTGCGTTGTATGTGCACGACCATGTCGTCCATTTTTATCACCTCCATGCGCTCGATTTCGTGGATGTCGTCTCCGCACTCTCAGCTGATCCGGCTAAAACAGCGGCAGAAGCTCGTAAATGGGCAACCGTAGCAGGCTCAACGCCGTACATCGACGGTGAGAGCGAATTTAAAGCAATTCAAGAGCGTGTCGCAAAATTTGTTAAACAAGGGCGTTTGGGGATTTTCGGAAACGGTTATTGGGGTAATCCTCACTATAAACTCACTCCGGAACAAAACCTTATCGGAGTTGCCCACTATTTGTTGGCACTTGACGTTCAACGCGATATGGCAAAAATGCAGGCGATTTTCGGGGGTAAAAACCCGCATCCGCAATCTATCGTTGTCGGTGGGGTAACCTGTGTTCAGGATATTCAAAACCCTGCACGTCTTGCATTGTTTAAATCGCTCCTTCTTCAAGGGACGAAGTTTGTTAAAGAAGCCTATTTGCCAGACGTTTACATGGCGGGAACGATGTATGCGGGTGAAGCAACAGACTCTAAAGCAACTTTCAGTGAATTGATGGGGGGCAAAGGGGTCGGTGGAACCGGCGGCGGATTGCTCAACTTTATGAGTTACGGAGATTTCCGTCTCGATGATACAGGATTCTATAAATCAGCACTTCTCTTCCCTAAAGGGGTCGTGATGGGTGGAGATATCTCCAAAGTCCTTCCGTTGGATGAAGCAAAAATCATGGAAGACGTGACCCACTCATGGTATAAAGGGGATAAACCTCTCCATCCGTATGATGGGCAAACAATCCCAGAATATACAGGTCTTGATCGCAAAGAAGATGGAAACGCCTATCTTAAAACCAAAGAGAAATACAGCTGGATTAAATCACCGATTTATAACGATGCTCGCGTCGAAGTAGGGCCGTTGGCACGTATGGTTATCGGTGTGGCGGCTAAAGATGAGCGTATTACCAAATACGTGACCAACTTCCTCAAACGGGGTAATCTTCCGGTTACTGTCCTCTTTAGTACCGTTGGACGTACTGCGGCTCGCGCCGTTGAGACGGAACTTATGGCGGATGTGATGGTGGAGTGGATTGATGAACTCGCTAAAAACGTTTTATCGGGTGATAAAAGCACATGGACTGATTTTGACTTTGATAAAGTCAGTGTGAGTGCAAAAGGTCGCGGTATGGCGGAAGCACCTCGTGGAGCACTCGGTCACTGGGTAAGCATCGCTGATGGTAAAGTAGCGAATTATCAAGCTATCGTTCCATCGACATGGAATGCGGCACCACGTGATCATAAAAATCGTTTGGGTGCGTATGAAGCGAGTTTGATCGGGACGAAAGTAGCCAACCCTGAACAACCGTTGGAGATAGTACGTACTATTCACAGTTTTGACCCTTGTATCGCTTGTGCGGTTCACGTTGTCGATACCAAAGGTAAAGAGCTTGCTGTTTACAAAGTAGATACTTCCTGTAGTATCTAAGGAGAGCATTATGAGCTACAAACAAGTTAAACGGATGACTCCCGCCATGCGGATCATCCACTGGGTGAATGCGTTTAGTATGATTGGTGCTGTCATAACAGGGCTTTATATCGGTCATCCGTACTATCAAACGTTCATCGCTGATGGTGCAGTCGATAAATATGTGATGGCATGGAATCGTTACGGGCACTTTATGATTGCGATTATTTTTGATGTTACATCGGTGATCATCGCCTATTTGTATTTTTTCAGCCGTTTTGAAAAACCGTATAAAAAATTGATACCCAATGGAAAAAATGTAACTGAATTTATTGCCGTTTTGGTCAATTTATTGACGCTAAATCGTAGTAAAAAATTTGATTCATCGCATGCAGACAGTTTTAATACCGTCTATTTTACGATTTTTCATATACTGCTCATTTGGATGCTTCTCACAGGGCTACAAATGTATGTACATGGATTGGAATCGGGAATCAGCTCTATCGGGGCATGGTGGCCGTGGTTGTTGCATATTGCAACCGATTGGACGATTCCATTTACGGGCGGAACATTGATGGATGTCCGTATTTCACATCATGAAACTATGTGGTGGATTATCTGCTGGGTCGTGTTTCATATCTACTACCAAGTGTGGAGAACGATTTTCTGGAAAGAAGGCGATATTGCCATCGTTATCGGCGGTTCTAAATTCGTCAAAGAATAATTTAGCGAGTTAATTCTGTCATCGTGAACTCGTCACCCTGAACTTGATTCAGGGTCTCATAATTAGATGCTGAATCAAGTTCAGCATGACAAATGTTAGTACAAGATGACAGAAAAAAATAGTCTTTTTATCACTTTCAAATGTGAATGTGGTCAAAGTACTATACTTTAAAATGATCAAAGGTCCATCATGGCATTCGCATTGGAGTTGATAACTCCGTTCTCCCAACCCACGATTAAAAATTATGTTATCTCCATTATTCGCTCTTTCGGACTCAAAGCGGTCGTTCATCAACAAAAAAACAAAATTATTTGCGCGTTTGATAAGAGTGACGAGAAGCTTCAGGGATGTTTGGAAGTGATTGCTAATACGTTGCCCGCTTCGTGTTTTATGAGTAGCTCACAGCACTATGAGCTAGAGGGGGAACCCGAATCAATTCCTGATTTCGATGTGGAATATCCGCCGTCACTCGGATTATGCCCCTCGTGTCAAAAAGAGATGTTCGATCCCTCCTCAAAACGGTACTATTACCCTTTTACCCACTGTACCCATTGCGGTGGGCAATACGGTTTTTTTGAAAAGTATCCGTACTTGCGCGAAAACACTGCATTAAAGTATCTTGTACCGTGTCCTGTATGTGAAGAAGAGAGCAAAAGCTTTGGGCGTCGTGAAAAGCAGGTTCTGAACTCTTGTCACTCTTGCGGCATCCCTGTCAAACTGATTCACAAAGATAAAGAGCGCTATGCGAACGATGCGGGGAGTTTTAGAACGTTGTTTGAAGTTGCCGCCAAAGCGTTGCGTGATGGCAAAACACTCCTCATGAAAACAACGATGGGGTATCGGTTGTTTGAACGCTTAGACAAGCTTCCTCAAGGCTCCGTATTAATGCTCTCTAATGCGATGAAAATCACCGACTATTGCTCTCTCATCAATGATGAGTTTAACGCATTACTCAGTATTGAGCGTCCGATTTTACACGTAGCACTCAAAGATGAAGCACTGCGCGAGACATTCGGAGCTTCGGTGGATGTCAAATACCCTGATGAGGGTTTCTCTATTCTTCTCGCTAAAGAGCTGAGCCTTTTAGGGATTGATTTTATCGCGTATACCTCTTTAGAAGAGCCATGTGAAGCCGATTTTGTAATGGATTTTGATTTAGAACTCAATCATCAAAGCGATATGCGATTGTTTATCAACAAGGACATTAAATTTATCGCTTCAGGGGAGAGGGTTTCGTTTCCCTCTCGTTTAGCATATGGAGCTGATACTCTGAGCATCGCACATGGTCTTGTTGGTATCAGAGATGAGCGAGGAGTACTGTTCGATCAAATCGGTCGCTTTGAGAGCGCATCAACGCTGAAAGTCAATCAATTGGACTCTGAAACACCTGCCGTAGAATCGGCTAACTTTCATCCGATAAGTGCCGATGAAGCCTCGTTTATGTCGGTGATCGCCGAGCATAATAAATTCGGAACCAAAGTCGTGGGTGCTTATTTCGAGGGGGAACCGTCGTTTCTCTATTATGACGGCAAAAAAGTGATTCGGGTTGTCCCTCCGAAACACTTTAGTGGGAGCGGTATCATCGAAGAAATGCGAGGATTACGCGAGGGGTCGGATCGCCTTATCGAGAGTGTCGAAAAAAACCATCCGCAGTTGCATGAAATTTTAATGAGAATCGAAAATAGCAATGTGAATCTTTTTGAAGCGACAGCGATGATTTTGGGTCTTCCTGAGGAGAGTTTCGAGGGAGTTGTAAAAGAGGCTTTGAAGTTTATCGGTAAAGGGGGGCTCCAAATCGATACCAAGGTGGAGGATAACCGTTTCAACCATGTTGCCTTTTTGGCAAGTATCATCAGTTATCGCCTCGCGGGTGTCGGTTCAGTGTATTTAAGCTATTCAATTTTCGAATCTTTTGGAGATTATTTTAGTGAACTCCTCACAGAAATAAAAGGGAAAACAAAAGCAACCGATATCGTGTTGTGCGGGTCGTATTTTGCAGGACAGTCGCTCTTTAGTCGTTTACAAAGAAATTTGAAAGCAACTCCGATTTTGATGAATCGAAGTTACCCGATAGGGAAGGAAAATTGTGTTGTCGGTGGAGTCTTTTTATGATTAAAAAATAGACAGTCGTGAGATTAAAAAACTGTTATAATCTGTTTTAGTTATTTTAATTCTAAGCATGGAGCTTTGTACATGACCATACATAATCGACTTATGATGACGGCAGGATTAACCCTGTTGGTTCTTCTTATAGTGAGCTTTTTATCCTATTCTACAACTGAATCGGTTCGTATTAAAGGTGCAGCATACAATCAGATTGCCGATTCCAAAGATCTTATAGCCGATATACTTCCCCCTCCCGAATACATTATCGAAGCACGCTTAGCAAGTCTTGAACTCGTAGAAGATTCTAAAAAATTTGATAGTAATGTCAAACGAATTTCGAGTTTGGAGAAAGATTTTAAAGACCGCCAAGAATATTGGGAAAAAAGCGGGTTGGATTCGAAATTAAAATCGATGATTACCAGTGAAGCAAAAACGACGGCAGAACACTATTTTGCATTGGTCAACGATAAATTAATTCCTCTCGTTAAAGAGGGACGTATTGATGAAGCGCGAGCATTTGCACATGGGGATCTCGAAAAGGCGTTTGAAAAACATTTTGAGACTATTAATCCTATAGTTAAAGAAGCTACAGAACAAGCTAAAGCCAATGAAACAGCTGCGGATGGATTGGTCAGCTCAGGGCACGTAAAAATGGCTTTTGCTGCAATTGGTGGATTTATTGTTGCTTTTCTCCTCTTTTTTCTTACAACACGACGTATCACTTCACGTTTGAGTGAATTTAAAAATGTAGCCGATGCTCTCTCCAGTGGAGATGCGGATCTCTCTCGTCGTATTAACTTTGAAGGGCACGATGAGATTGTGGAAGTGGCAAACTCTTTTAACCGATTTTTGGACAAAGTAGCCGATATCGCCCGTGATGCACAGCGTGATGCACAGAGTTCACATGTTGCTAATGAAAAGGCTAAAAAAAGTCTTGTCCATTCTGAGATGATGATTAATCTCTCAGGTCATATGACAGGAGGGGCTGTGAGCGGAGCCAAAGATTTGCAAGAATCGGCACAACATGCAGTAGCTAGTTTAGGAAATGTAAATATCTTAAATGAATCAACTGCTGAAGTGGTAGCTGAGGTTAAAGAGAGTACGGGAGGAATTATTGATTCAATTAATCACATTTCTGAAATGATTAATGAAAATCGTGATAATGCTCAACAGTTGCAAAAAAGTATCGGTGACATATCTCAGGTGATTGCTTTGATTAAAGATATATCGGATCAAACCAATCTTTTAGCCTTGAATGCAGCGATTGAAGCAGCACGTGCAGGGGAGCATGGTCGTGGCTTTGCTGTTGTTGCTGATGAAGTACGAAAACTGGCTGAGCGTACTCAAAAAGCGACTTCTGAGGTAGAAATGTCGATTAATATGCTCAAACAAAGTGCCGGTTCGATGGTTGAGAGCAGTGAAACAACTGAAGAATATGCAGATGATTCGACCCGAAAACTTGATGCTTTTACGCAATCATTGAGCGAGTTAATCGAAAAATCAGGGATTATTAAACGGGATAATCAGTTTATTTCGTATGAAATTTTTGGTATATTAGCAAAACTTGACCATTTAGTTTTTAAACTTAATGCTTACGGATCAATTTTTGATAATGAACTCAAAGCACAGTTTGGTGATCATCACGGATGTCGTTTGGGTAAATGGTATGAACATGGTGATGGAAAAACTGCTTTTGGAAATACCAATGCGTATCGTCGACTTGAAGAGCCACATAAAATTATTCATGACAATGTTCTTCGTGCTTTAGAGTGTGTTAAACGAGACGATTGTGTTGAACGTCGTGATGAACTTTCAGTCGCTTTTGGAGAGACAGAACGTCAAAGTACTATCCTTTTCGGGGTACTTAATGATATGATTAACGAAGCTAGAGGAAAAGCGTAAGTTTTATCCTAACAGGAGAAAAGGTGTCTGAACAATCCGATAACGTCCGAATCATTATACGCGGTATTGTTCAGGGGGTAGGGTTTCGTCCGTTTGTCTATCGTGAAGCAACCCGTTACGGCATTCGCGGATTTGTCTGCAATACTCCAGAGGGTGTCGTGATTGAAGCCCACGGGATGCAGTGTGAGTCGTTTATAAAAGCGTTGAGAGAAAACCTCCCTGACCGTGCCCGTATCGATTCGATGGAGATTGAAGCGTGTGAATTTACGCCGTTCAGCGATTTTGAGATTCGTGAGAGTACTTTGGGATTTGGATCGGTTGCTATTCCTCTCGACACTGCTTTGTGTTCCGCCTGTCAAGCCGAAATGGATGATCCTCTCAATCGACGTTACCGCTATCCATTTATCAACTGCACCGATTGCGGCCCTCGCTATACTATCATCCAAACCCCTCCCTATGATCGCGTCCGCACCTCGATGAAACATTTTACGATGTGCCCTGAGTGTTTAGAGGAATACAACAACCCAACTTCTCGCCGTTATCATGCCGAACCTATCTCTTGTCCTAAATGTGGACCGCAATTAAAATTCCTTGATAATAAGGGGATTGAGATTGCAGGTAATCCTATTGATCTTGCTGTGAGGTTGCTCAAAGAGGGGAAAATCATCGCCCTCAAAGGGCTGGGGGGATTTCATCTGATGTGCGATGCGACTAACGATGAAACGGTAGCAGAGTTACGAAGACGAAAGCACCGTAAAGCCAAACCGTTAGCGGTGATGTTCGGCTCCATCGAACAACTCGAAACGTATGTATCGATCAATGAGGTGGAAAGAAACCATATCACGGGTTCTATTAAGCCTATCGTGATTGTTGATGCACAAGCGGGGACAAACTTATCCCCTCAAATCGCCCCCCATATTCAAAGATTAGGGGTATTTCTCCCCTATACTCCGCTTCATCGATTGTTATTTGAGCAGATTGATTTCCCTCTCGTTGCAACCAGTGCTAACATCAGCGATGAGCCGATTATGATCCGTTCCTCCGAAATCCTCAACCGTCTTAGTCATGTAGTGGATGGGATACTCGATCATGACCGTACCATTATCAATGCCCTCGATGATGCGGTGATTCAGATTGCCGAGGATCGGGTGGTGATGTTGCGTCTGGGTCGCGGATTTGCTCCCCATACTTTTGCTTTGCAACACCCTAGCGACAAAGCGGTTTTAGCTCTCGGTGCCCATCAAAAGAGTGCCATCGCCCTTGGGGTCAAAGAGAACATGGTATTGAGTGGACATATCGGAGATTTGGGAAGTGTCGAAGCCGATGGCTATTTTGAGCGGACGGTACAGACCTTTAAACGGTTTTATGACGTTGAACCCTCAGTGCTCGTGCACGATCTCCATCCGCAGTACGCTTCGAGTGTATTTGTAGTGTCGCAAAAAAAAGAGCACTACGGACTCCAGCACCATTATGCCCATATCCTCGCCTGCATGGCGGAGTATGCTTTGAGTGAAAAAGTGCTCGGCTTTGCGTATGACGGTACGGGTTACGGATCGGACGGGAGTCTGTGGGGGGGAGAGGTGATGATCGCAGACACGCACGGTTATGAGAGAGTCGGACATCTCAAACCCTTTGCCCTCTTAGGAGGGGACAAAGCGATCAAAGAACCGAGACGGATTGCGTTGTCATTGCTGTTTGAGAGTTATAGTCTCGATGAGGTGATGAGTCTAAAATCACCGACGGTGGAAGCCTTTTTACCCCACGAGATCCGAACCCTTCACCATATGTGGCTCAAAAATATAAACGCTCCCCGAAGCTCATCAATGGGACGACTTTTTGATGCGGTGGCATCCTTGGGGGGATTTGTCCAAAGTCTCGACTACGAGGGGCAGGGGGGGATGATGATGGAGTCGTTTGTGGAGGATTCCATCACCGGAGCGTTTGCTTTTGAGGTAAAAGATGGGATGATAGACCTCTCCCCTATGGTTCGAGAAATTATCTCTCTAGAGGGGGATAAAACACAGATTGCCAGCCGTTTTATTTCTACGGTAGAAGCGATCATGAGCTATTATGCCGATCAATATCCTGCATTGTCGATAGTCGTTGGAGGAGGGGTTTTTCAAAACCGTGCGTTGATGGCACGGCTCTATCGCCGCTTTGGCGCAGGGCGATTTTATGCCCAACAGCAAACGCCGATTAATGATGGATCGATTGCTCTTGGTCAGCTTTATTATGCGATACATAATGCGGAAAAAAGCTTCTCATGAATTCCGCTATAATTTTTGTATTTTAATACTTAGGAACTGTTCTTGTTGTACTCAAATTTTTCCTTTATCATTCAAAAATCGATTCAAACCATTTGTCTTGTATCTGTTTTAGCCATAGGTTTGGCAACACATGCAAATGCCGTAGAGATGAAGAGTCCTACAAAAGAGATAAAAAAATATGCCGTTCTCAAAGAGCCTAAAACAGTCGAAGAGCTTTTGAAAAACCTCAAATACGCCTATGATCACGATTGGTTTTTGAACGACGATTTCTACGCGGAACAAACTCTCAAGCGTGTGTTGGGGAGCCATAACGATGAACTCCATACCTATTATTTCAATAATCAAGGGGACGAGGTTAATCACCTTATTGAAAATGGAAAGCTTCAATCATATGGGCATAACTTCAAATACCGTCAACACCGTTCTGATAAACAAGCTCAACTGATACTTAATGGTATTCAAGCTGGTTATCGAAAAGGGAAAGGTGGCTCATTTCATGTAGCTTTTGAAAGCGGGGTGGTTTTTTTCGAAGAGGCCGAAGCGGTATTCGGGAGAGGGTGGACCAAGAAAGATGCGCGGGAGACGTTTACGGACAGCTGGACCCCATCACCGGCGACGTCGGAATACGGCAACTTGGTTATGGAATATTTCAAAGAGAGTGAGAAATCGAAGGGATACATCGGTATTTTTACCAACGAAGATGGTTCGGTTAATAGCATAACAATTGGAACACAGGAGAAACACTAATGGCAACAATATCCTTTGCTTCCACTTAGGAGAGTAGGAGCAAGGGAGATAGGTGCTGAATCAAGTTCAGCATGACACAAAGGCTAAATCAAAATGAGTAAACGATATGATAAGATAAAAACAGTGGGAGTATGAAATGAGTATTCAAAAAAAAGAAAATTTTTCAGAAATTTTAGAGCTAATCAGTTCTTCCAAGCAAAAAGCCTTTAGCACTGTAAATACGTTACTTATAGAGTTGTACTGGAATATAGGAGAGTATCTATCTGATAAAACAACTAAAGAAAATTGGGGTAAAGGTGTCGTTAAAGAACTAGCCAATTTTATACAGCTAAATGATCCGACACTCAAGGGATTTACGGATAGAAATCTTTGGCGGATGAAACAATTTTATGAAATGTATCATCAGAATGAAAAACTGTCAGCACTGCTGACACAATTAACATGGACAAATCATTTACTTATTTTATCATCATCAAAAAGTGATGAAGAGAGAGAATTTTATATGTTATTGGCCAGTAAAGCAAATTATTCATCAAGAGAGCTAGAAAGACAAATCAAAAGTGGAATATTTGAACGAACAGTGCTGGCAAACAAAAAACTCTCAGCAGTGATGACACAATTTCCACAAGATACTAAAAATGTGTTTAGAGATAGTTATACTTTGGATTTCTTGGCTTTACCGCAAAATCATAAAGAGAAAGATTTGCAAAAAGCACTTATATCTTCACTGAAAGATTTTATTTTAGAATTAGGTGTTGGGTTTGCTTTTATGGGGCAAGAGTATAGGTTACAGGTTGGTAATGATGATTTTTATATTGATTTGCTCTTTTATCATAGAGATTTAAGATGTTTGGTGGCGTTTGAATTAAAAACTGGCAAATTTAAACCAAGTGATTTAGGTCAACTGGAATTTTATCTTGAAGCATTGGATAGAGATGTTAAACAAGAGTATGAAAATCCGAGTATCGGTGTGTTACTGTGCAGAAAAAAAGATGATGAAGTAGTTAAATACGCACTCAATAGATCTCTCAGCCCTGCCGTGATAGCTGAATATGAAACCAAGCTTATCCCCAAAGAAATATTACAAAGAAAGCTAAACGAGCTTTATGAAGTATTTGAGATAGATGATGAGATAGTAATTGCAAAGGAAAATCATGGACGCTAAAGTAGCCCTAATCGGTTCGGGAAACGCATTTTTTATGGATGAGGGGATCGGTTTGTATGCCGGTAAATACTTCAAAGAGAACTTCACCTATGAGCCTTCGCTCGATGTTGTCGATGGGGGGACGCTAGGATTTCGTTTGATGCCGCTGCTCCAAGAGTATGAGCATGTATTGATCGTCAACACCAGTTCCAATGATGCTTTGGCGGTGGGGACGATAGTGGTGATGAGTGGCGATGAGCTGATAGAGCATCAAGGGATCAAAAAAACGGCGAACGAAGTTGAGATTACCGAGATGCTTCAAATCTGCTCGATGGCGTCTCATTGTGCGGCAACAACAATGGTGAGTATCGTCCCTGAAGACATCATCAGTGTCTGCGTCGATATAACCCCCGCTCTTCGCGCACATTGGGAGAGCTATATCGGGATGATCGTATCTGAACTCGCCAAATGCGGTATCACGGCTACGCTAAAAAATGAGGTCATGAGTCTGGATGAGATCATAGAGCAGTTTGCTAATCCGAGCATCGAACACTCCAAAGGGTTCTGATGCGCACGGTGGTATTGGGTGTCGGCAATGTTCTGGAAGAGGACGACGGCGTTGGGATATACGCATGCGCCTATCTAAACGCCAACTATACCTTCACCCCTGACATAGAGATTATCAATGGTGGAGTCGAGGGGATCAATCTTCTCAACCTCTTTATGGAGAATGACCGAATTATTATCCTCGATACAATCAATCTCGATGATGAGGCGGGAAGTATCTACAATATCCCCTCGTATGAGCTAAGCGGTTATGGGCTTAACAGCGGCGGTGCGCATGAAGTCGGGGTGATGCAGTGTTTGGATATGATCGAGTTAATGGGACATCCGCTCCCTGAGTCCAACGTCATCGGGATTATCCCCAAAAGCATTACGTTTAATATGGGGCTGAGCGATGAACTGAGTGAACATTTTAGTAGCTATATAAATACAGTTATTAACTATCTTAGAACACTAGAGATTGATGCAACACCCAAAGAGGTTCACAAGGCTCTATTAGAGATTATAGAGGAGTTTAAATACCCTAGTCGATAGGGTGAAAATAGAGTTGTTCAAGTATTTTAGGACGCTCTTTTAGATGAGTGTTAAACTTAAACTCCGCTTCTTTGAGATAGTAGGGGAAGTGCTCCTTGCTCACCCCTTTAAAACCAGTAATGAACTCTTCAAAATAGTGCCAAAACTGCTCGATAACATTGTCGTATTCGGATATTTTGATAATCTTACTGGTACGCATGAATTTGGAGAACTCTTTATAATAGACCTCTTCGAGGTTATCTGCCACAAACTGCTGTTTAAACATCCCCAGTGAGGGCATTAGCAATGTATAAACTTTTTCTCCATAACTAAAAGTCAAAAAATTATGGGAATCAAAAATAGCGGTTTTATCGTGACGTTTGGATTTTTCGATATAGAGGTACTCTTCATACTGAGTGTCGGAGGTACGGTGTAGTTGGTATTGCTCTTCACAATATTCGGCACACAAATGGCGAAATTTTTGGTAATACTTCAAAACGCTACCGTAACTAAGATTGAGTGTTTTGGAAGCCAAAAGGGCATTTTCATCGTCGCAAAATGCTTTGATTAAAGTTTTGATTTGATGGATGCGTTGAGGGCTGTATTTTTTTTTGCAGACGGAGCATTTCACCATACCATCACTGAGATGATAGAGGGTATGGTGGCAATAGATACAATGGCTTGTTACATTCATAAAAGACATTGTAGCAAAGGAAAAAGGGTACTGTTGTTAAAATGACCAGAGCAGATTGGTTACATAGACACTGTCCGATTTTTTCACATCAGCAGGAGGGCAACTGTCATAACCGTATTTGGCGGTAAAAGAGAGATTTAATTTTCCGTATATCGGTACGATAAGTTCCAGTGTCTGCAATGAGACATAATCCGAAGTATTATCGAATTTCGGTTGAAAATAGCCTACGAAGCTAAGTCGTGTGGTGTTGGTGAAAGTCTGAGCCCATGCAAGATAGCTGTTGAGGCGGTTATTGTTTTCATTCGGATTGATTTGCGGATGGGTATAATCGATTTTTTCCAACATCCCGCCGACTCCAGCGTACCCTTTTCCCCATTCATTAGAGTTGAGAAAACGCCAGCGTGCTCCCGCACCTATGAGTGAGCGTTCGTTAATATCTTTAATTTTATCCTGCTCGCTTTGGAGGAAGATTTCACCAATCCACTCTTGTGCATCATCGATAGCATGGATGTAACGGATATGGGCATAGAGCTTATCTTCATTTTTTGTCCCGTTGGATTTGCCGTAATTATAAGTAAGTGTTCCCCATGTGACATAGTCGAGTCCCTGATCGTATTGCACTTGTAATCCCAAAGAGTAGTCATCTTTTTCGGTATTGCCGCTTTTGGAACTGAGTGATCCCGAAACGTTACCGCTTAAACCGGGCTTTGCGCCAATGTCGACGGGAGCGATGGTCACGAGTGCAAACAAGGAGGTGGAGATACAGAGGAAGAGGAGAGAACGCAATAGAGACCTTTTGGATGAAATAGATATGTAATTATAGCTTATGAGCGAATGAGAGGTTGTTAACACCGTTATTATTAGGTTAAAGGGTTTAGTTCACATCAGTGATATACTGCTCTCATAAGAGAAAAAGGAGAGTCTATGAAATCGAAATTATTGAGCGCCGTATGTGTCGGTTTAGTAACTGTTACTCCTATGGTATGGGGGATGGATATGGGTGAAAATCATTCCCATCCGAAAAGTACCGCAGTATCTGAGAATACGATCCATGCCAGCGGAACGATCAAAGCAATCGCCGATAATCATGAAAGTGTCCGTATTTTTCATAATCCCATTCCAGAGCTGCGATGGTCATCAATGGTGATGGCGTTTGACGTTATCGATCATGAGTTAACCCATCCGTTGTCAGTCGGGGATCGAGTCGATTTTGAATTTATCCAAAAAGACGGAAAAAATGTCATAGTACGGATGAAAAAACAATGAAATACGGGGCTTTTCTCCTCATATCGATAGCGCTTTTTCTCAGTGCGGATCAAGGGGCGAAGTCGCCTGTTTCAGCGGATGGTGCAGAAGGGAAGAGCGTATATGTTCCCCTAAAGCCTCCGATTGATCTTCGTGAAGAATCCCGTGTTCAGGAACGTGATCAAAATACGACCCATCAAGGGGGAAAACAATGAGAAAAGTTGTTGTTTTTTCATTCGCAGCAGCGGTACTTTTCTCCGGTTGTTCGACCCTTTCTCAAAGCGACGTATTTGATTCGATGAATCAGATGACCTCTTCCAAAGGCTCGGGAGAGTTGACGTGGATCAAATCCGCAAAAGAGGAAGAAGCGGTTCGCTCTGAGGTAGAGAGGTTGTTAAAAGAGCCGCTTAGTGAAGAGAATGCCGTTCGGATAACCCTCATCAACAATCGCGCCTTACAGCAAACGTATGAGCAAATCGGAATTTCCCAAAGCGATCTTGTCCAAGCGGGGTTAATGAGTAATCCGTTGCTCGGTTATTCCATCGGGCGTGGTGGCGGTATCCGTCAATCGGGAGTGACATTGGAACTCGCTTTTTTAGATCTGTTGTGGATTCCACTGCGTCGTGAACTCGGAGGATTGGCGCTCGAAGAGACGAAACTGAGTGTCGGTGATACGGTGTTGCAAACGCTTCGGGATGCGAAAAAACGATATATCGATGCGCGGGTGGCGGAAGAATCGGTTCGGCTGAATGACGATGTCCTCAAATCGCACGAAGTATCGTTGCAGTTGGCGACGCGTCAATACACTGCGGGGAACTTATCGAAGCGTGATGTATTGAAAATCCAAGACGAATACGCCCATGCACGGCTTGAATCGATCCGCCTCAACCGAGAGAGTGCCATCGCGCGCGAAGCCCTCAATAAACTCTTAGGGATTTATGGGGGACAAACCTACTACACCCTCTCCAAAGAGCCGCTTAGCCTCGGAAATCAGCCCCGAGAAAACGGCGCTTTGGAACGTATTGCACTTAAACATCGTCTTGATTTTGCCTCAGCGCAAAAAAGGGTCGAATATGCGGCAAAAGAGGCGGGCTATAGTAAAAAAACCGCTCTTTTGGATGAGGTCACCGTAGAACTCGGAAGCGAAAAAAGCACCGGTGAGAGCCGTATCAATAGTATAGGGGTGAAAATTCCCATACCGATTTTTGATATGGGGCAGGGGCGTTTGAGCCGTACCCAGTCTCTGTACAACCAAAGTGTGCAGAATTTAGTCAGCTTGGCGGTCAACATCCGATCCGAGGTTCGTGAAGCCTATGCTACGGCACGCTATAACTACGATATGGCAAGTGAGTATCAAAACTCCATAGCGATCAATCGCGATATTTTGGAGCAGACACAGCTCTATTATAACGGTATGCTGGACGGTATTTACGAGCTTCTTGGTGATCAGCGCCGATACCGAGATACAAAAATAGAGTCGCTAAAAGCGATCGGTGAATACCAAAAAGCACAAGCCGATTTGATCTACACTCTGGGGGGAGAGAACAATGCAACACAAAGATAGACGGGAATTTTTAGGGTTGGGTGCGGCACTGATCGCATCCGCAGCACTAAGTTCCAATCTCAAAGCATCCGAACATGACCATACTGCACATGGAGGGATAAAGCGCCAGCTCACCTTCGTAAACAATCCTAAAAGGGTTCTCTCTCCGGCTACGATTATCACCCCCCCAGAGGGGAAAAACTACAATCCCGTCGTCACTCTTAACGGCTGGAGCCTCCCTTATGAGATGAAGGAGGGGGTTAAGGAATTTCACATTATCGCCGAACCCGTAGTACGGGAATTTGCCCCCGGTATGGTGGTGAACTGCTGGGGATACAATGGGACGAGTCCTGGGCCCACCATCGAAGCGGTGGAGGGGGATCGGGTACGGCTGATCGTCACTAACAAGCTCCCCGAACATACGACGATCCATTGGCACGGACTGATTCTCCCCAACGGGATGGACGGTGTCGGTGGTTTGACTCAGAGTGCTATCGCTACGGGTGAAACCTATGTCTATGAATTTACTCTGCGTCAAAGCGGAACGTTTATGTATCACCCCCATGCCGATGAGATGGTGCAGATGGCGATGGGGATGATGGGGATGTTTATTATTCATCCGAAAAAACCGCAAGAGCATCGGGTGGATCGCGATTTTTGTTTTCTCCTCTCCAGTTACGATGTAGCACCGGGAACTTATACCCCAAATCCCTCGACCATGACCGAATTTAATCTCTGGAGTTTTAACAGCCGTGTTTTTCCGGGGATCGATTCTATGAATGTTCGCGTCGGTGATCGTGTCCGTATCCGTGTCGGGAATCTCACCATGACCAACCATCCGATCCACATGCACGGGCATCCGTTCGAAGTGACCTGTACCGACGGGGGATGGGTTCCTAAAAATGCAAGGTGGCCGGAAGTGACCATAGATATCGGAGTGGGGCAAGTGAGAGCATTTGAGTTTGTCGCAACTCAAGAGGGGGATTGGTCGTTTCACTGCCACAAATCACACCACACGATGGGTCCAATGGGACACAGTGTCCCCAATATGCTTGGGGTGAAACAAGACGACCTCACCGAAAAAATAAGCGATCTGATGCCGGAGTATATGTATATGCCGATGGGGAAAAACGGGATGGCTGAGATGCAGGATATGGCAGATATGGGGATGGCATTGCCGGAAAATACATTACCGATGATGAGTGGACAAGGGCCGTTTGGACCTATCGAGATGGGGGGAATGTTCACCCTTGTCAAAGTCCGCGCTAATCAACCCAAAAGGGATTACTCCGATCCGGGCTGGTATAACCATCCGCAGGGAAGCGTTGCTCGTAAACTCTAAAGGGTTCGGTGGGTATTTTCTAAGATGTTTGTCCTAAAAACAACTAAGAAATACTTTTTTTCAACTTCTTTATAGATAAATCTTCTATAATTACCACTATACTGAATAACTATTCATAGAGGTGTTTAGATGCATATACCGGACGGATTTATATCCCCCTCTACCTATATACCCGCAACGGTTGCGGCGATCCCTTTGTTGATTGTAGCGTGGAAAAAAACCAAAGAGGCGATCAATGATGAGTCTTATGCGTTTTTATCATCATTGACGGCATTTTCGTTTGTCATCATGATGTTCAATATCCCCATTCCCGGAGGAACCAGCGGGCACGCTATCGGAGCGGCTATTTTGGCGATATTGTTCGGTCCTTGGGTGGCGGCGTTTTGTCTATCGTTGACCCTCTTTATTCAGGCGCTTATTTTCGGTGACGGAGGTCTCAGCGTCTTTGCCATCAACTCTTTGGCGATGGGATTTGTCGCTTCATTTAGCGCATTTTACGTCCACAAACTGCTCCATAATAGAGTGAATAACAATCTTGCGCTGTTTTTAGCAGGGTGGAGCGGTATCGTTGCCGCGTCCGTTGTGGTTGCCGTGGCTTTGGGGATTCAGCCTCTGTTGGGTGTTGATGCGGCGGGGCATCCGATCTATTTTCCGTTCGGTCTTAATGTCACACTCCCCGCCGTTGTCGGTTCTCACCTCCTTGTTTTCGGAGTGGTAGAGGGATTTGCGACAATGTTGGTTATGGGTTTTGTCGAAAAAATCAAAAATCAAAGCACCGCCAAAGGAGCTACGGTATGAGTCAAAACGGGAAATATTTAGTGATTTTTATCCTCGTTGTGATCGCTTTAACTCCGCTGGGGTTAATCGCCGAAGGACCTGCATGGGGTGAGTGGAGCGTGGATGAGATCCGCTCGATGATAGGCTACGTGCCCCAATCGATCGAAACTACAAAACCTTTGATTTCGGCGATCATACCCGATTATGAAATCAGCGGTGTGAGTGCTTTGATGTCAACATGGATCAGTGCGGCGCTCGGTGCGGGTTTGATCTTTGCCGTGATGATAGGTATCAAAAAGTTGAGTAAACGTGCCAGCTAAAACCTATTTTCTCCTCTATATCGGTGCTTTGATAGCCATATCGACTCTCAAGAGTTATGAGCCGCTCTTGATCGTCCTTGCTTTGCTATTGATCATGTCGGGTAAATCGGTACTTTCAATTGCCCGCCGATCCTTTATCTTGGTGGCACTTTTTTCATTGTTTATCACGTTGAGCTATTCTTTTACCCTTTATTTGAGAGATGAGTCGTTTTGGCACTACTTTGTGACCGTCAATTTGCGCTCGTTTGATATGATCTTTCTGACGCTCCTTTTTACCTCCAGAGTCAATATCTATGAGGCGGTCGCGTTTTCCAAAGATTTGAGTTTTTTACTGGTTTTGAGCGTCTCGAAAATCATGAATATGCAGCGCTCGTTCGCCGATTACACCGATGCGTTGAAATCACGTACACTGCGAAAACCGTCTCGACAGCAGATATACGGGTATTTGGGTTCTGCTATAGCGGGATTTTTGGATAAAAATATCCGAGAAGGAAAAGAGAATTTCGAAGCGATGAAATCGCGAGGTTTTCATGTTTGACATCCGAAACGTCACTCTCAAAAGAGAGGCCAATACCGTTTTTGAAAACCTGAACCTCCATATCGGCGCAGGGGAAAAAGTGGTTCTTTTAGGGGTTAACGGGAGCGGGAAAAGCACCCTGTTAAAACTGCTCAACGGCTTGGAGTTCCCTGATAGCGGTGAGCTCTTGTTTGAGGGAAACCCACTGAGTAAAAGTGCGTTGAAACAGAAGCAAACCAATGAATATTTTCGCCGCAACGTCGGACTGGTGTTTCAAAATATCGATGCGATGCTCTTTAATCCGAGCGTCTATGATGAGATCGCTTTCGGTGCCCGTCAACTGGAGTTTGACGATGTCGATGCGCGGGTACGCAACTATGCCGAACTGTTCGGATTAACACCGTATCTGAAAAATGTCCCCTTCAAACTCAGCGGCGGGCAAAAACAAAAAATTGCTTTAGCGTGCGTCATGTCGCTCTCGCCGAAAGTGTTACTGCTCGATGAGCCGACCAGCGCGCTTGACCCTGCCAGTACGGCGAAATTTCTCGACATTATCGCCGCGCTCCCCATCACGACGATTACGGCGACGCACAACTTGGCTATCGCACCGAGACTCGGTGAGCGTGTCGTCATTTTGGATGAAAAAGGTAAAATCCTATACGATGGAACCAGTGAAAATGCGTATGAAATCGATCTCCTCACCCGAGCGGGATTGATAATTTAAACAAACAAAAAAGGAAATAATAATGTGTAAAGATTGCGGATGCTCGATTACTACCAATAACCACCAGCACGGACATACTCATGTCGATGAGTTCGGACGAGAATTTACCCACGTCCATGACCATGATGCTGGAGAACACGCTCACGAGGGGGGGCATCATCACCATCACCACGACGATGAACACTCTCATACCCATCAAGCGGCGCATGAAACATTGCACCATAACCCTCAGCTCAATGATGCGAAAACGATCTCCGTCATCAAAAAGATTTTGGACAAAAATGACCAAGAGGCGCACCACAATCGTGAACACTTTAACGAACACGGAGTATTGGCGATCAATCTGATGAGCTCTCCTGGGAGCGGAAAAACGACACTTCTGGAAAAAATGGGCAGTTTGGCACCGTTTAAATTCGGAGTTATCGAGGGGGATTTGGAGACGTCACGCGATGCGGATCGTCTCACCGCAGTGGGGATTCCTGCCGTACAGATTCAGACGGGGAGTGCGTGTCATTTGGATGCGTTTATGGTACACAAAGGGTTGCATGATTTGCCGTTAGCACCGCTCGATGTCTGCTTTATCGAAAATGTCGGGAACCTCGTCTGCCCTGCGAGCTACGATGTGGGATCGCATCTCAATATCGTCCTTGTCTCGATCCCTGAGGGGGAGGACAAGATCGCCAAATATCCCGTCATGTTCCGTTGTGCCGATCTGATTCTTATCACCAAAACCGATCTGTTGCCGTATTTTAAATACGACATCGAGCGGGAGAAAGCGGAAGCTCGGAAGATCAAACCGAACGTCGATATTTTGGAAGTGAATATCAACGACGAAGCCTCTATCATGAAGGTGATTGATTGGATTGAATTTAAACGAAAGATGAGAAATTAATATGTGTTTATCTATCCCCTCCAAAGTGGTCAGTATCGACACGGAAAACAATATCGCAACCGTCGATACGATGGGTGTTCAGCGTAATGCAGGGCTGGATTTGATGGAAGAGGGTTCCGTCCAAATCGGCGATTATGTACTCCTTCATATCGGATTTATCATGAACAAGATCGACGAAGAAGATGCCCTCGAATCGCTTAGGGTTTATAAAGAGATACTGGACGTTATGGATGAACAAGAGAGGCTTGCCGCGATAGCAGAGAGTGATAATTGTCCGAGCGGCGGAGCCTGAGATGGGATTGGAACTCAAAAATCTTTATGATGATTTTCGAGATGCGGACACGATAAAAGCATACGCCAAAATCATCGCCGCAGATGCTCAAAAACTGACCTACCCGATCAATATCATGGAGGTATGCGGCGGTCATACCCACACCATCATGAAATACGGTGTGTTGCAACTGCTCCCCTCCAATATCCATTTCGTTCACGGTCCGGGATGCCCCGTGTGCATCATGCCCAAAGAGCGGATCGACCATGCCTATGTGTTGAGTATGCAAGAGAACGTTATTTTGGTGACGCTGGGCGATATGATCAAAGTCCCCGGCAGCAACGGAAGTCTGCAAGATGCGCGAAGCAAAGGTGCGGATGTCCGTTTTGTCTACTCGCCTCTGGATTGTCTCAAGATCGCCCAAGAAAACCCCGATAAAACGGTGATATTCTTTGCCATCGGATTTGAGACGACGACCCCGATGACGGCCGCACTTTTGGATACGGTGATCCGCCAAGATGTAAAAAATATCCTCTTGCACGTCAACCACGTTACGGTGCCTGAACCGATGCGCGCTCTGATCAGCGATGAGGCGTGTATCATCGATGCGTTTTTAGGGCCTTCACACGTCAGCGTTATCAGCGGAAGCAAAATCTACGAAGAGTTCCCGCGCGACTGGCATAAACCCGTCGTCGTGAGCGGATTCGAGCCGGTGGACGTGATGCAGTCGATCAGCATGATCGTCAAACAATTTATCGAAAATCGATGCGAACTCGAAGTGGAGTATAATCGTGCCGTGACGCGTGATGGGAACCTAAAAGCCCAAGCGTTGAATGATAAATATTTCCATAAAGTGGACTTTCGCTGGCGCGGTTTGGGGGACATTCCCCAAAGCGGGATGGGTCTGCGGAGCGAGTATGATCGCTACAATGCCGAGAAGATTTACGATGCGATATTGCCGAAAGAGGAGATCAACGATCACAAACTCTGCATTTGCGGTGACATACTAAAAGGGAAAGCTTCACCGCCGCAGTGCTCTATTTTCGGCACCGCGTGTAAACCGACTTCTCCGGTTGGAAGCTGTATGGTCAGCTCCGAGGGTGCGTGTTCGGCGTATTATAAGTATGGGAATTTGGTATGAGTAATATCGAAAAGCTAAAAGAATACCTGATAGGCGACAATGGGTATTTATTGAAAGAACTGAGTAACGGCAAAGCCATGATGATCTCTGGTGAATGGGGAAGCGGAAAGACCCATTTTTGGAAAAATAAGATCGAACCAAAATTTAAAAAACAACCTTATGCATATGTAAGTTTGTATGGTAAAACATCTATTGCCTCGATTGAAAATGATTTATACATGCAAATCTACAGCAATGTAAATAAAGAGGGTGATTTTATCAGTAAAGCATCTTCAACGCTCATTACAACATACGCAAGGGTATTTAAACCTGTATCGATTATTGATGCAGGAGAGAGTGAGAAATTAGTTGTAGAAAGTAAACACAAAAAAGCAATAAAATCATTACAAAAAAATGCTGTGATTTGTTTTGATGACTTTGAGCGAAAATCGAAAGATGTTGATTTAAATGACCTTTTTGGTTTCATAACTCAATTGGCTCTGAATTTTAACTGCAAAATTGTTTTGATTTTGAATAGTGATGTTTTTGAGGGGAAAGAGAAAAAATTATTTGCAGATTTGAAAGAAAAATCTGTCAGTAAATTTTTTAAATTCAATCCAAGTGCAGAGAATTTATTTGAGATTATTTTCAATAAATATACGTTGGATGAAAAGCATAAAACGATTATTCTCAATGCAATAAATGAGTTTAGTTTATTAAATGCTCGTATCTATGAAAATATTTTGGAGAGTTTTCAAGAATATAGTCAAAAAAATCCAGAAATGACAGAGCAGGAAATAGGATATTTTGTACTTGCACTAATAAATTTCAATCTTTTTCATATTGTCTTTAAATTTTATGATTATAGTGATCCGTCTCTTGAAAATAATTTTAACTTACCATCATTTTTTGCTGAGCAAAAAGATTTAACAATTAAATTAGTTAATTCATTGAGTAATCCATTTTTTCAAAGTCGTGATAAGTTTAGAACGCAATTGGAATTGATTGATCTTTTAAAAAATTTTATATCTTCAGATTATAAAAATACAAATGAACCTAATAAAAAAGCAGAAACAAAACCAACTGAAAAATTGACCGAAGATTTAAAAATAGTGAATAAATATGCAGATATTATTTGGTCGTATTGGAGATTAGAAACAAAATTAGAATATCGCAAAGATGTAAGTGAAGAAAGCATTCGAAAAATAAACAATTTCATCGAAACAGGGATATTATAAATGACAAAAACAATTACATTAGCCCAAGGCAACGGCGGCGAAGAGAACAACGAACTGATTAAAAAGGTATTTTACAAAGCTTTTAAAAACGAAATTTTAGAGCGCAGTGAAGATGCGGCGGTGATCGGGAATTTGGCGATGACGACGGATAGTTTTACGGTGAGTCCCCTCTTTTTTGCAGGGGCGGACATCGGTAAGCTCGCGGTGTGCGGTACGTGTAACGATCTCGCGATGATGGGTGCACAGCCTAAGTATTTGACGTGCAGTGTCATCATCGAAGAGGGGTTTGAGGTTGAATCACTGGAGCGGATCGTCGAGAGCATGAGAAGCGAGTTAGCGATCAACGGTGCGGTGGTCGTAAGCGGCGATACCAAGGTAGTACCGAAGGGGAGCGTGGATAAGATATTCATCAACACCACAGGACTCGGTGAAATCGTCCAAGCGGGGATCAGCTCGAACAACGTGAGCGAAGAGGATGTGATCCTTATCAACCGCGACATCGGGTGCCACGGGGCGACGATTTTTGCCGCGCGCGAGGGGATGGAAATGAGCAGTACCCTCAAAAGTGACTGTAACTCGCTCTATCCGCAGGTGAAAGCCCTTATGGATGCAGGGATTAAGATCACGGCGATGCGGGATGCGACGCGCGGAGGGGTTGCGGCGGTACTCAACGAGTGGGCGAGACAATCGAACGTCTGTATCGAGGTCGAAGAGGAAAAAATCCCCGTGAGCGATGAGGTCAAAGGGATTTGTGAGATGCTGGGCTTCGAAGCGACGGCTTTGGCGAATGAGGGGACGTTTGTGTTGGCGATCCACAAAGACTCCGCCGCAAAAGCCCTAGAGATACTGGGAGGCTTCGAGGTGTGCGCGATGGCTTCAGTGGTGGGAGTAGTAACCCAAAAGTATCCACAAAAAGTGATCTTGAAAAGCCCGTGGGGGACGTCTCGATTTTTAGAGACCCCAAACGGTGAACTACTCCCGAGGATCTGCTAATGCACGAATACTCAATCGTACAAGCATTGTTAACCCAGTGCGAGGATATAGCCCGTGAGAACGAAGCCGAATCGGTCTCTAAAATCGTCGTAAAGATCGGGAAAATGTCAGGCGTTGAACCGCACTTGCTCGAAATCGCGTTTAACACATTTAAAGAGAAAACGGTGTGTGACGGTGCCGATTTTGTCCTAAATATTCAGCCGCTCGTGATCGAGTGTAAAGGGTGCGGTGTGCAGACGACGTTGGATGAAGTTTACTATAAATGCCCCGCGTGTGAGAGTTTGGATGTCAAAGTGATAGACGGTGAAGATATGTTTTTAATGTCATTAGAGATGGAGTAGGGTATGCAAGAGTATTGGGAATTATATATGAAAACCATCGATGGTGCTATCGCCTCGGTGTTGGTTAATGCAGGGATTTCGGCAGAGTTGCCGAGTGAAGACAAGTTCTATGTCGGATTTATCAAGCTCACCATGAAAGCACCGAATGATCGCGGGCTGATCTCGGAAGATGAAGAGGCACAGCTCTCGTTTATCGAAGATAAAATTGAGATGGAGGCGTTGCGCTACCGTATCGGCAGTTACGTCGGAAAGATCGTCTCTAATGGCGAGATGACCTTTATTTACTACCTCAAACACGAATTTGAATGGCCTGATGTCGTGAAAGCGGCGATGGGGGCATTTCCTGATTATGAGTATTCCAGCGGCTCAAAAATGGACGGGGATTGGGATGTCTATCATAAACTCCTTTTCCCAACCCCTATGGAATGGCAGATTATCCAAAACCACAAAGTGTGCGATCATCTAAAATCGCAAGGCGATTCGCTCCATCTACCGCGTGCGATTGAGCACAAAGCTTATTTTGAAACACTCGAAAAACGCTCCGAATTTGTGAGTGCAATCGAAGTGGAAGGGTTTAAGGTGAAAGAATTCATCGATGCGAATGAAAACACTCCGATGGTAGGGATCAGTTTTTATCGTCAAGATAAACCGTTTTATTACGATATTGACACGTTGAGCCTCCATTTGATCAATCTGTCCGTTCAATTTAACGGCGCGTATGACGGCTGGGAAACGAGCGTCGTTAAAATTTAGTAATTTTACACTGAAAACCTATTCACTTTTAAGAAACTTTAATCTATTCACGGTGATAATGTGTATAAGAACGTCTCACATTAATATCAAATAGGAGTTAATAATGAATACCGAAGAAATCATGAAAAAGATAAAAGCACAAGAGGGACTTACTCGCCGTGATGCCTTAAAAATGATGGCACTTTCGCCGATAGCGGCCTCGGTGTTAGCTGGAACTGCCGCTCCTGCAACGGCGCAAGCGGCATCCTCCAATGCGGTCGGTAAAATCGTGATCGTGGGGGGAGGATCGGGTGCGCTGATGGTGCTTGCGCGCTTGCGTCGCGCTCTTACTAATCCCGATATTACGATTATCGCTCCCAATGAAAAACACGTTTACCAACCGGGACAAATTTTTGTCGCGGCAGGTGAGTATGCTCCTGAGGATATTATTTTCGATAACACCGGTTATATCGGGGACGATGTAACATGGATCAAAGACGAAGCGGCTACGTTTGACCCCGACAATAACAAAATCACGACGAAAAAAGGGACGGTTGTCGGGTATGACTATCTTGTTGTCGCGACAGGGGTTCAGTACCACTATGAGCAAATTGAAGGACTCACTGTGGATATGCTCGGTAAAAACGGCATTGCCAGTGTCTATCAGAGTGACCTCGCCGCAGGTACGGCTGAGGGGGGAACGATAACGCACGAATGGTTCAAAGCACTCAAAGAAGCGGCAAAAACATCTAAACCGCGTGTTATCTGTACTCAACCATCCACTCCGCTCAAATGTGGTGGCGCTCCACAAAAAATCCTTTATCTCAGCGATGATTTCCTCAAGCGGGATAAACTAACCGCTGAGTTCACCTTTGCAACGGCGGGTGAAAAACTGTTTGCTCTCCCTGAGATTGAAGCGGCATTGGACAAAGTCCAAAAAGGGTATGGCAATATCACCAATAAATTCGGACATGAGCTGATCCGTATCGATGCTGAGAAAAAAATAGCAACTTTCCACCACAAATATCAAGTCAAGGGTGAGTTTGACAAAGAGTACAATGAATACGAGATGATTGATAAAGAAGAAGATATTGATATCGAATACGATTTTATCCATATTACCCCTCCTACAGCGGCAGTTGACGCGGTAGCGAATTCACTCCTTGGATGGCAAAAAGGCTCAGCTAAAGGGTGGCTCGAAGTGGATCGTGAGACATTGCAACATCGTCGCTACAAAAATGTCTTCGGGATCGGGGATGTGTGTGGTATCCCTATCGGTAAAACGGGGGGAAGCGCACGTCACCAAGGACCGATTGTTGTCGGAAATCTTATTTCAGTGATGGAGAAAAAAGAGCCTACATTGAAATTTGACGGTTACACTGTGTGTCCTCTTAAAGTCTCTTATGGTGAAATCATTATGGCAGAGTTTAACTATGATGGCTTAGCACCGTCATTCCCTCTCGATCCGGCGCAGCCGCGATGGGTTTGGTGGGCGTTCGATTTATATATGCTTCAACCGATGTATCGCTATCTAATGCTTAACGGGCTGATGTAAAAGTAACAGTAAATATTATTTTTTGTAATAAATACGTAGTTTTAAGTTAAATAGTATGTTATATGCATTAGTATGAATACTTACACTAAGGCAAAAAACATACGGGGTGAAAATGAGCTCAGAAACTGTACTAAAAGATACCGATTTTTTGGTATCGCAAACGGATGAAAAGGGAAAAATCCTTTTTGCAAACGAAGATTTTTGTAAAATCGCAGGGTATACACTGGATGAATTAGTTGGAAAACCTCATAGTATTGTTCGTCATCCCGATATGCCACGTGCCGCATTCAAAGATTTATGGGATACCGTTAAAAGTGGTAAAGTGTGGAGCGGTTACGTTAAAAATGTGACTAAAAGCGGAGGATTTTATTGGGTTTATGCTACGGTATATCCCAATATCGCATGTGATAATGGTGTTTGTGGATATATGTCTTGTCGTCGTAAAGCTTCTATGGATGAAATTTCCGAAGCAACACGTTTGTATAAAACGATGAGCTAAGGGAGATGGCATGAACAATTCAACAAAAATAACTATTTTGGTCATTTTATCTGTGCTTGGTGCGACAATAGGACTTTTGACGCAAAGTGTCGGTGTTCTTATCGGAGCACTTATTGTTACTCTTATAACTGCTATCTGGTTGATTGGTTCAACAAATGAGGGTGAATTAAAAATTAATACTCAACTGGATGCATTTTTACAACTAATGCAGTTCAAACGTAATCGTATTCCAAAAATGGTTGGAGAGAGCGGGAGCACTGAAGCAAAATTAAATGCATTAGCGAGTGCACACGAAGAGATGCTGTTACAAGATACACTTGTAGCAGGAGAGATGGTACTTTTAGCCGATAAGGTACGACAGGGACACTATGCGTGCCGTGTAGGGAGCGATTCTAAAACACCTCATGTTCATTTGCTTCGAAAAACAATGAATAATATGTTGGATGCAACTGAAAAAAATCTCGATTGTGCAATCAAGATTTTAGAAGCGTTGAGTGAGGGGAAATTCTCCATGCGAACGACGGTTAATGTTGAAGGTAAAATGGGGAAAATGCTCTCTAAAATCAACGAACTTGGTGTTGCATTAGAGTCAATGGAACACCAAAACAATGAAGCCAAAGAGGTTTTGGATAACAATACGAAAAACCTCAAAGCAACGATAGAAGATCTTCGCTCGACCAAATTTGTGGAACTTAACGGAATGATTAACTCTACCGTAGAGCGTATCCAAAGCGTTGCCAGTAAAGAGCACGAACTCTCAGGTAATCTCCAAACACTCGTTGGAAATGCCCAAGAGACGAAAGCGATATTGGTAACGATTGGAGATATTGCCGATCAAACAAATCTTCTAGCACTCAATGCTGCGATTGAAGCGGCACGTGCAGGTGAACACGGTCGTGGATTTGCGGTTGTTGCCGATGAGGTACGAAAACTCGCTGAACGTACCCAAAAATCCCTTTCTGAAATCTCTGCAACGATTAATGTTTTGATTCAAGCGATCAATGACAACAGCGAATCTTTGAACCAAAATATGGATGAGATGATGGATTTGACCCGTTATGTTGCAACCGTTGATGATAAAATGGATGAATTACTAATTTCTATGAATGCTATGAGTTAACTCAGTGCGCACCTCATTACGAGGTGTACTGCTTTTGTCCATAATTTCACCTCCTCTACGACGCGACTCTCCATTTTTTTAAGTATTATATGAAAAATTATTTTGGGATACCATAATGCAACTTCCGCAACCTACTTATTTTAAAGATTATACCCCGAGTGACTATACGATACCTACGTGTAGCCTTGAATTTATTATCGATAGCGGTTCTACCCGTGTCGATAATGTGATGGAGGTTGTCCGAACCAACCCTAATGCCAAAGAGCTTCGCCTCAATGGTGAGATGATGGAGTTGGAACTTTTGTGGGTGGATGATGTATTGATGGAGGAGGGGAGGTATGCACGTTATGATGATGCGATAGTGATTCCTCTCGATACCGATTCGGCGCGCATACGGGCTATTACGAGACTCTATCCTGATGAGAATACCGCGCTAGAGGGGTTATATCGCTCAGGTGGCATCTGGTGTACCCAAAATGAGCCTGAGGGGTTCCGACGCATCACCTATTTTATCGACCGCCCCGATGTCATGACTCGCTTTACCACCAAGATTATAGCCAACCAAGAGCGATGTCCGATACTCCTCAGCAACGGTAATCTACGCGGAACCGCGACGCTAGAGAATGGAAAACACATGGCATTGTGGGAAGACCCGATTCCTAAACCGTGTTATCTGTTTGCTCTCGTGGCGGGGGATTTAGGGAGTATTCACGACACCTTTATCACGATGAGTGGCAAGAAGGTCGATTTGGCGATTTATTGTGACCGTGGCAATGAGGAGAAATGTCACCATGCGATGCGCAGTCTCAAAAAATCGATGGAGTGGGATGAGGTTACCTATGGACGCGAATACGATTTAGAGGTTTATAACATCGTTGCGGTGGATAGTTTCAACATGGGGGCGATGGAGAATAAAGGGCTCAATGTTTTTAATTCCCATTATGTGTTAGCCGATGAGAAAAGTGCAACCGATGGGGATTTTATGGGGATAGAGTCGGTTATCGCCCATGAGTATTTTCATAACTGGACGGGGAATCGTATCACGTGTAGAAACTGGTTTGAGCTCACCCTCAAAGAGGGGTTGACAGTTTTTCGAGACCAATGTTTCAGTGCCGATATGAATTCACCCCTCATTCAGCGTATCGATGACGTGAAATCGCTCCGTGAACGGCAGTTTTTAGAAGATGCAGGCCCCACTGCTCATCCGATCAAGCCTGATCACTTTATCGAGATTAACAACTTCTACACCGCCACCGTTTATGAAAAAGGTGCTGAAGTGATTCGGATGCTCCATACCCTTTTGGGGGAAGAGAAATTCCGCCTCGCGACAGACTATTATTTCGAAAAATTTGATGGACAAGCGGTGGGAACCGAAGAGTTTTTGGAGTCAATGCAGTCTCAAAGCCCTATTGATTTGAGTCAGTTTAAACGGTGGTATTCCCAAGAGCGGACACCGATTCTTACTATCTCCAGCGAGTATGAAGAAAACAATCAACGTTTAAAACTGAAAATCATCCAAACCATTCCAAAAGACACCCATGGACGAGAACAGCTCCCCTATGCCTTCCCTTTTGCGCTGGGATTATTAGAGTGCGAGGGAAAAGAGTTTATTCTCAAAAGTTCCAATGCAAAGATGGTTCGAGATGGGATTGTTTGGATTGATGAAGCGATAAGTGAGTTGGTGTTTGAGGATATTGCTTCTCAACCGAAACTCTCTCTCAATCGCAACTTTAGCACCCCTGTTAAAATCGTATGCGATGAGATTGACTATCCGTTTTTAATGGCGCACGATAGCGATGGATTTGTACGCTACGAAGCGTCCCAAGTGTTTGCGATGGAGACGTTGGAGGATATGATGAGAGGCGAAGAGATTAATCCCCAATTCATCAAAGCGTATGGGATGATTTTAGAAGATACATCATTAGAGGCGATGTTTAAAGCGGAACTCCTAGCCCTTCCGAGCATCAACACAATGATGCAACGTCAAGAAATCCTCGATGTCCCCGCCATCCACCGTGCGATAGAAACCGTGAAAAAAGAGTTAGCACACACCTATAAAGAGCTACTGATTCGGGATATTTCGGCACTTTATACTCCTCAAAACTCCTCCATCGATGCTGTGAGTATGGCTAATCGTGCATTGCTTAACCGCTGTTTAGGGGTGTTGATGAGCCTCGAAAATGAGGCAGTTTCGGCAATGTGTCTCAACCATTACCGTGAATCACTCTCGATGAGCAGCCGTTTGGTCGCTTTGGATTTACTCGAAAACTATGCCCCTGAACTCGCGGGTGAAGCGTTGAACAATTTTTATCAACAACACTCTCACGAGACGTTGATTATGAACAAATACTTTGCACTTTTGGCATCATCACAACGCGAAGGAACACTAGAGCGGGTAATAGCACTCCAAGAAGATAGCGCGTTTGATATCAAAGTCCCAAATCTGGTACGTGCACTTTATGGAGCATTCTCACGTAACGCAGTAGCGTTTCATACGAGCGAAGGGTACGCATTTATCGCCGATAAAGTGATCGAGATGGACGCACTGAATCCCCAAATCGCTTCAGGGCTTGCCGGAGCATTTAAAAGTTACTCGAAACTCTCTCCCCTGTTAAAAGAGGATATGGGAACTCAGTTAGAACGGATTAAAAATCATGAGGGGCTTTCCAATAATGTCTATGAGATTATCACAAAGATTTTAGAAGTAGAGTAATCTATTCTACATCCCGGGTATACGGGGGATATAACCCATTTTCGACATTTTGTAATACCAGCCCCATCCTATTTTCATCCAATGCCCTATAATTGGCATCGGGATAAGGAGGGCTTTTTTATCGTCACGGTAAACAAATCCGGCACCATTACCCATATCCATCATGCAGAGGATGTTGATATGATCTTGATAGGTTTTTTTCTCACCTGATTTAAGTCTTAAGGTGATTGCACTGTTATGGGCAGCATTTCGAGCCATCACTTCGGCAATATGCCCCTGTTTTGCTTTCCAATCGGGTCCCTCTAGCGCGGCAACATCCCCGATGGCATACCAGTGTTCCACCCCTTCAATTTCACAATAATTGTTGATACGGATAAAGCCGGCGCCATTTTTTTGGAGATCTGACTCTTTTATGAGATCCATCCCATTACCCGCAGGGATAAACATAGTTAAATCACTTTCAAGGACGCTATCATCTTCAAAAATGATACTGTTTTCTTCAAAACGCTTAATTTTTTTACCGTATCGTTCTTTGAAATTATTTTTTTTGAACATTGTCGCCATTAATTTTAGTGCCTTCTCTCCCATTCTTGCTCCAGGAGAGATCATCGGTGCAAAAAATGTCATCTCATAGTTGTTGCGAATACCGAGTTTTTTGAGTTTATGATGGAGGTTGAAAAAAAGTTCAAAGCCGGGACCTCCTCGTACACCGCTGGGGTCATTTGGATTGCCGCCGAAACCAAAGGCGATTTTTCCAAACCCTTTAGCGATTAATGCGTCGATTTTCTTTTTGAGTTCAACCGATTGTTCGGGTGCTCCACAGATAGAGAGGGTATGCTCTAACCCTTCGTGTTTGACTTTAGCGGCACCGGTTGCAATGACTAGATGAGAAGCTTTTCGTACTCCCCCCTCTTGGAGTGTAATAGTTTTTTCAGAGGCATTAATGGATACAACACGATCAATAGTGAGTGTAAAATTATGGCGTGCGGCAATTTTGTCGAGGGAAAATGAAACATCATCAAAATGAGCCGTTTTGACAGGGATCCAGATTGCAATAGGATAGATAAATAGGTAACTCCGCTCACTGATGAGTTCAACGTCAAACCCCTCTTTACGGTAATAAATTGCAGCTTCGACACCAGCTATACCGCCACCCAAAATCACAACTTTTTTGTATGACATAATAATGCCTTTTATTAATTATATAAATGAATTATATGTGTTATGACGAATAAAGTCAATAGGATTTGCAATTATGACGTCAATTGTGAATAATTTTTGATATATAATATTTTATAAATATAAATATTAAAAAAACAAATGATGTGACTTTAAAATTAATTATCTTTTATAACTCTCAAAGGATAATAAAATTGGATGATAATAAATTTAAGGGTTGAGTTGCTTTTAATTGGGAAAAAATGTAACACTGAGTGCTTTTGTATTAAATTTAGTCTAAAATACAGAGTTAATTTTAAGGATGTGATATAAATGTGATGTTATAGGGTTATAATCAACTTTTATGGAATTATTCAACGAAGGAGAAGCAATGGCAAGAGTAGTCGTCCTCGGTGGCGGTGTCGCCGGACATACTGCAGCAACGTTCGCAGCAGATTGGCTCGGAAAAGATCACGAGGTAGTGGTAGTAACCCCTAACTCAAAATGGAACTGGATTCCCTCAAATATTTGGGTTGGAGTCGGTCAAATGACAAAAGAAGAGGTTACTTTCGACCTTGCTCCTGTATATGAAAAAGCAGGTATTACCTATAAACAAGCAAAAGCAGTAAGCCTTAATCCTGAAGGAAATGCAAGTGGTGATAAACCGTTTGTTACTATCGAGTATACCGGTCAAGGTAAAGCAGGAAAAAGTGAAGAAGTAACGTATGATTACCTTATCAACGCTACCGGACCAAAACTTAACTTCGCTGCAACTCCGGGTCTTGGAGATGCAAACGGTTTAGGTGAATTTACTGTTTCAGTATGTACAGCGGATCACGCAGATCATGCAGCACACGAATTTGCTAAAGCTATTGAAAAAATGAAAAAAGGGGAACGTCAAAAATTCCTTATCGGAACAGGTCACGGTATGTGTACTTGTCAAGGTGCAGCATTTGAGTACATTTTCAATATTGAACATGAACTTCGTAAAGCAGGCGTTCGTGACATGGCGGATATGCAATGGATCTCTAACGAATCATTCCTTGGTGACTTCGGTATCGGTGGATTGCACATGAAACGCGGCGGTTATGCAGCATCATCACGTCTTTTCGCAGAATCGTTATACTCTGAGCGTGGTGTTAAATGGTTGATCGGTGCACACGTTAACAAAGTTGAAAAAGGTAAAGTTTCTTATGAGCTTCTTGATGGTTCAATGGGTGAACAAGAATTTGACTTTGCGATGTTGATTCCACCGTTCGCAGGTGTCGGTCTTAAAGCATACGACAAAGCAGGTGAAGATATCACTGCAACCGTATTTGCACCAAATGGATTTATGAAAGTTGACGCGAACTACAGTGCCGGTGCGTATGAAAACTGGAAAGCATCTGACTGGCCACGTACATACCAAAATCCGACGTACAAAAATCTCTTCGCAGCAGGTATCGCGTTTGCTCCTCCGCATCCGATCTCTAAACCGATGACGACTCCAAACGGAACACAAATTTTCCCTACACCTCCACGTACAGGTATGCCAAGTGGTATTATCGGTAAAGCGGTTGCGCACAGTGTTTGTGATTTGATCAAAAAAGGACCAAGCGCTCACTTGCATGAAGCGTCTATGGCAGAGATGGGTGCGGCGTGTGTTGCATCAGCAGGTAAAGGTTTATTTGACGGTACAGCAGCAGCATTGACTGTTTATCCTGTTGTTCCGGATTTTGAAAAATATCCTGGTCTTGGACGTGATTTGGATTACACATTCGGTGAAATCGGTCTTGCAGGTCACTGGATTAAACACATCCTACACCACATGTTTATCTATAAAGCCAAGCTCAATCCGGGCTGGACAATGATCCCTGAGTAAAGAAAAAAGGAGAAACTATTCATGAATGAAATCGAAAAATACGTTAAACCATACGATGCAAACTTTACGACAATGGTACCGACAAATTTTGTTAAATTTTTTCGTACTTGTAAAATTTGGCAATTATTCCGCTTTATCGTCATCAACATCAAAATGTTGATCGTCGTTCGTAAAAGCCACTAACCTCAAGCCCCTTTGGGGGCTTTATTTCCAAATGAAAGTTTTCTAATGCTTAAAGAATTGATCACCTACCCTGATGAACGGATCCGATATATTTCCGCCGATATCCGAAAATATGATGATGAGTTGTTTGAACTGCTGGAAAACATGCATGATACGATGGCACATCACGGACTTGATGCCATCTCTGCGATACAAATTGCTATCCCTTTTAGTGCTATTTTGATTCAAAACGGCGATGAGATCATAGAAATGGTCAATGCACGCCTTATTATGAATGAAGGAGCCGAAGAGATAGATGAAGTGAACCCTTATTTTCCAAAAGGGTTTAGCGCAAAAATTAAACGCTACAGTAAGATTAAGGTAGTGTATGAAAACCGTCATGGGGAATTACGCCATTTGGATGCTGAAGGTGATTTATCATTTCGTTTACAGCGTCAGATGGATTTTCTCTTTGGTGGAACACTTTTGGATAAACTCGGCAAAGATGCACGAAAAATGGCGGAAGAGGTTTTGGTTTCTCAACATGAAGGGATTTATGACTTTGGTGTTTCGTGCCCAACCGTTTTTGTTCGCGATTATTTTAAAAAAGGGGCAAAATATCTTATGGGCGGTGTAGCCCTTAGTTTTATTACTCCTCTTTTTGTTTCGCCATCTATGCGAGAAATGATTTATAGAGTAGATAAATATACGCTTGTTGGTGTTGTACTTTTAATGATAATTTATTTCTTTTATTCGCAACACGAAGCAAAACTGTATAAACAGTGTACCAGTTGTCAAATCGGCAATATTATCGGCACGGTTGCGATTATGACACTTCAATTACTCATTGTCGCATTAGGTGTTTTTCTCTGGATTGCTCCTTGTAAATAACCACAATAGATTCAAGGCAGGATAATGGATTTTCCAAGTTTTTCGTACCTTTATCATGCCCAGGAAACATTGGCAACTCAAAAAGATTCTATATTAGATGAATGGATTTCGCAAAAGCAGTGTGCAGCTATTTTAGGACGTCATTCTATTGATCCAAAATGGTTTAAATCCAAATATGCTTCTGCCGTGTTTGATTATTTCATGGGGGTTGTTGCGGGAGAGGTAGAGCTCGGGCAATGTCCTGTTATGAAAGAATTTATTGATTATTTGAAAAATCAAGAGATTCGTTCAGATGAGCTTTTTTTATTGTGTACTCACTTTAAACGTTCTGTTATTAATAATACTTACCGTTCAGGTATTAATACTCAGGGATTATTTGAAGCAGTCAGCTATCTGTTTGATACCAATTTCTCTAGTATTTTAACCCTCTATAACGATACTATTTATCAAAAAGAGCAAGAGGCTATTGAAGCCAATAAAGCCAAAGAATATTTTCTCTCCAATATGTCACATGAAATACGTACACCGCTCAATGCAATTTTAGGATTTGTCAATTTGCTGAAATCGGAAAGTTTGGGTGAGCGAATTGACGATTATCTTGATATTATTGCCCAAAGTGGAGAGAATCTTCTTCATATCATTAATGATATTCTCGATTTTAGCAAGCTCCGTAGCGGTGAATTTGTTATTGAACCATTGCCTTTTAATATCCAGAACAAGATGAGAAATGCACTAGAACTTTTTGTCCCCAGTGCACATGTAAAATCGCTCTCAATCGACTATACGATTAGTCCAAAAATTCCCCATTGTATTGTTGCTGATTCGTTTCGAATACAGCAAATATTAGGAAATCTTTTAAGCAATGCTATTAAATTTAGCTCACCCAATCTTCCGATTGAAGTGAGGGTTGATTTTGATCCAGAACAATCCATGTTAATTATTGAGGTTCGAGATTTCGGTGTTGGTATATCACAGCAAGACCAACAACGTATTTTTGACCCTTTTTATCAATCATCTGAAGGGATGAAACAATCAGGTGGCGGCAGTGGATTAGGGCTCTCTATCTGTAATCAGCTTGCTAAGCAAATGGGTGGTGAGATTACCCTTGAGTCTAAAATTGGTTGGGGTAGTTTATTTGTGGTGAGACTTCCTGTGACAATCACCGAAGACGAGACGTGTGAGGTAAAAGCTTCCAGAGGCAATATAGGGGCGTATTATGGATATGTCCTTGTTGCTGAAGATAATGGAGCAAATCAAGAGTTGATTCGAATGACGCTAGAGCGTTATGGATTAAATGTGACTATTGTGGATAATGGATTAGATGCTTATCGATATATTAAAACGAACACTTATGATTTTGTCTTGATGGATGAGCAGATGCCCGTGATGAACGGGAGTGAGGCAGTCAAAAAAATACGTCTATATGAACGAGAAAATAATCTTCGCCATCTTCCGATTATTGCATTAAGTGCCAATGTAATTAAAGGGGCGCGTGAACGAGCCCTTCAACATGGATACGATGCTTTTATGGGAAAACCTTTTAATATCAGTGAACTTGAGTTGGTGTTAGAGATGTATCTCGAAAGTAAGTTGTCTTTTGAAAAACCAATGCTCAAGGATAATAGTCATGTTTCAGAGATGGAGAGGATGCAAAAAGCCTTGATGCTTGAACCGGAACAAATCAAAAAACTTTTAGAGTTGTTTCATACGAATATGGGACGCATGCTCAGAGAGTTACGATTGGCAATCGAAGCAAAAGATTTTGAAACAATCGCAGGTGTTACCCATACCATTAAAGGCTCCAGCGCGAATTTTAGATTTGAAGAGTTTTCACGGTTGGCTGCCATATTAGAGGAATCAGCGACTCGTGATCAAGAAAGATTTGATTTTGAAGATGCTTTGTCAGTATTTGAAAATGAGTATTACAAACTTCCAAAAGTCGAAGAGATTGAGTAGCGGCTACTCTTCGAGATAGTAACCGATTCCCGAAGCGTTTTTAATAACATCGGTTGGTAGCTTATTGCGTAAACGCCATACGAGGGTTCGAACACTGTTATCGCTTGCCCCCTCTTCTCCCCACACATAATCGGTTGCTTGTGAAAAATCAACAACACTTCCAAGCTGCGCAACCAATAATCGAATAAATGCGTTCTCTTTTTTAGTGAGTTTTATTTTTTGATTTTTGTAAAATGTTTCACCCATCGAAATATCGTGACGATACCCATCTCCAAACTCAACAGCCGGCTGGGTAGAGAGCTTTTTAGCGTAGAGCAGTTTTTCAAGATGCTCTTTGTCTGTTTTGAGCATATCGATATTTTGAATCCGTTTTTGTTCCTCTTCAAAACGGTAGATTGCCATTTGGATAGTGGTATGGAGATTGAGCGGATCAAAAGGTTTTACGATGTAGCCGAACGGTTCAGTGAGTTTCGCTTTGGACAAAACGGCACTATCGGAATGAGCGGTGAGAAAAATAAACGGACGAGGCATTTTTTCTCGGATAAAATTGGCTACTTCGATTCCCCCATCATTACGTTTGAGTCCAATATCGATGAGGACAATATCGGGATTGTAGATTTTAATTTTATTTTGAGCACTAATCTCCTCGTTTGCCAAAGAGAGTATTTCATATCCAAATTTCTCTAATGACATCTTTAGATTAAGGGCAGTAACATCATCATCTTCGATAATAAGAACTTTGATTGCTGACATGGGATACTTCTTGATTGTTTTTTGATTATTTTATCACATTTTTCAAAATTTAAATATGGATTTGTGATGGTTGATGTAATTTTCTTTATTATTTACGTCACTGCTGTGAAAGAGTGAATCATCTTGGTAATATTTGGATTTTAGGCGATATTCAATCCAAAAGAGTATAATCGCGACATTAAACCCTTGACTGGATCTCTAAAAATGCTTGATTTTGATAAATATACTCGCTATTCCAAGCCTGGACCTCGTTATACAAGTTATCCGACTGCGTTAGAATTTAGCGATGCTTTTGGTTATGATGGTTATTTGGAGAAACTCCATTCACAGGATCCGACGCGTCCATTGTCTCTCTATTTTCATTTGCCGTTTTGTAAAAATGCCTGTTATTTTTGTGGCTGTAATGTCGTATTTACCTCCAAAGAGGATAAAAAAGAGCGTTATATCGACTACATCACCCGTGAGCTTCAAATCCTGAGCCAACATATCGATGTCAATCGCCCTGTGATTCAGCTCCATTTCGGCGGAGGAACCCCGACGTTTTTCGACGCGGATCAATTAAACCGAATTATCAGCGCGATTAAAAGCCATTTTAAAAACTTCACCGCAGATGCCGAAATCAGTTGTGAGATTGACCCACGTCATATTAACGAGGATCAAATGAGAGTGATGAGCGAGGCGGGATTTAACCGTGTCAGCTTCGGTATCCAAGATTTTGACGAAAAAGTACAAGTTGCTGTTCATCGTGTGCAACCGTATGACATCACTAAAGCGGCGATGGAATTGGCGCGCAAATACAATATGGTGAGTGTCAACGTCGATCTCATCTACGGATTGCCGTATCAGTCTCTGGAGACCTTTAAAAAGACGCTCGATTTGGCGATTTCTCTCGATCCTGACCGTTTTGCCGTATTCAACTATGCCCATGTGCCGTGGCTTAAAAAAACGATGCGTAAAATCGATGAGACGACTCTGCCACATCCGGCAGAGAAGCTTGCCATTATGCGCTATACCATCGATCATATGTCCGAGCTTGGGTATCGAATGATCGGGATGGATCACTTCGCTAAACCCAAAGATGAACTCTTTAAAGCGATTGACAAAGGGGAGTTGCATCGTAATTTCCAAGGCTATACCACCAAGGGTGGGGCTGATCTCATCGGAGTAGGACTTACCTCTATCGGTGAAGGAGTTGATTATTACGCACAAAATTTTAAAGAGATGGAAGCGTACGAAGCGGCTATTGATGCAGGGCGTCTGCCGTATGAGCGTGGGGTTGCACTGAACGAAGATGATCGTATCCGTCAATACGTTATTATGGAGCTAATGAGCAATTTTAAACTCGATATTGAGCGGTTTGAAAAACTCTATAACGTCACCTTCTCTACCTATTTTGCCGATGCATTAGAGGAGTTAAAACCTTTTGAAGCGGATGGGTTACTTACCATTACCCCTAAATCAATCGAGTGCTCACCGACGGGGACACTGTTAATCCGTAATATTGCAATCCCTTTTGATGCCTACATGAAGCGTCACGTATCGAATCAAAAAACTTTCAGTAAAACGGTATAGCATTATGTCGGTGTTGGCTCACGATATTTTTAATTTTACCGAGACATCGGACGCGTGTATCAAATGTGGAAAATGTATCCCTGTTTGTACGATTCACAATGTCAATGCCGATGAAGTTACCTCTCCACGTGGATTTATCGATCTATTAGGGGCGTATCAACGGGGACAATTAGAGCTTGATTTGAATGCGAAAGAGATATTTGAGAGCTGTTTTTTGTGTACCAACTGCACTGATGTCTGCCCTAAAGCACTTCCTACGGATATGGTGATTGAGCAAGTACGTGCCGATCTCGCCGATAAATACGGAATCGCATGGTTTAAGCAAGCATTTTTCTATCTCTTACGTCACCGTACCACTATGGATATTTTGTTTAAATTGGGATATGTATTTCAGACGTGTGGGTTTAAAATCAAAGCAGAGCTAAACTCAATGCAGCCGAGATTTAATCTCCCGATCATTAAAAAAGATCGCCTTTTACCCTCTATGGGAAAAACCTCTTTTTTAAACAGCTATCCTGAGAATATTCCTAATGGCGGAAAACGTCGCGTGGCGATTTTCATCGGATGTTTGGCGAACTACAACTACACCGAAATCGGAAAAGGGCTTTTAGAGATTTTGGAGGCATTAGGCGTCGATGCCTTTATCCCGAAAAAACAGCTGTGCTGTGGGGCACCTGCTTATTTTACGGGGGATTTCGCGACGGTTGATCATAATGCCAAAAAGAACATAGAGTATTTCGAGAGTTTTATCGATGAGGTTGAGGCGATTATTATCCCCGAAGCGACGTGCAGTGCGATGATTAAAATCGATTATGAGCATTTTTTCCACGATCAGCCTGAGTGGTTGGCACGCGCCCAAAAGCTCAAACCAAAAATCTTTATGGCAACCGAATGGCTGGAGCAAAAAACAGAGCTGAAACAGCTTTTAGCCTCCAAAGGGAAAAACAATCTTAGCGTCACCTATCACGATCCTTGTCATGCCCGCAAAATGCAAGGGGTTTATAAAGAACCGCGTGCCTTGGTAGGGCAAAATTACACGATTACCGAGATGAGCGATCCGAATGCCTGTTGTGGTTTTGGCGGTGTGACAATGCAGACGGAGAAGTTTCATTTTGCTCAAGCGGTGGGGAGACCAAAAGCCGCCATGATTGCTAAAACGGGAGCGCAAGTGGTAACTGCTGAGTGCAGTGCGTGCCGTATGCAAATCAACAACTCGATGAATGAAGCAAATGTGGATGTTGTCTTTAAAAACCCGATTGAATTGATAGCAGAAGCGTTACGAAAATGACAACCCAAGAGGTAGAACTTTTTTTAGAGACGTTTCAAACTCTTATTATGGCGTCTCTCACTCCTGATGGTGCTCCACACGCAAGCACTGCTCCCTATGTACGAGTCGGAAATGATTTTTATATCCTTATCAGCACCGTAGCACAACACGGGCGCAATCTCCTATCTAATCCTAACGTCTCACTTCTCTTTGTCGAAGATGAGTCCCAATGCACACAACCCTTTGCCCGTAAACGGATAACGATTGAAGCTATTGCATCGGAGATGAGTCGAGAGAATGATGTATATATCAGCGTGATTGAGTCTTTAAAAGCTCGCTTTGATGCGGAACTGGTCACCTCATTAACCCAAATGGGAGATTTCCACCTCTTCAAACTCTCTCCTAAAAGCGGCAGTGTCGTGATGGGATTTGGCAAGGCGTATCGGTTGAATGAAAATTTAGAGGTGTTAACGCAAATTATAGCTCAACACCAAAGGGGTCATGGCAATGGATAAACTTCTCATCGTTTGGAGCAGTGGCGAAATTGAAGTCGCTAAAAAGCTGGTATTACTTTATGGTAGTGTTATTTTGCCACGTGGATATTGGGACGAAGCCCATTTGATGGTATGGGGTCCTTCGGCAAAGCTCTTGGCTGAAAACACGCAGCTGCAAGAGATGGTTACCAAAGTGATAGAGAGCGGGGTAAAAGCTTCCGTGTGTGTCGTATGCAGTGATGATTACGGAGTGACCGAAGAGCTTCGAACGTTGGGGATTGAGCCAACCCATACTGGAGAGTTTTTGACGCAGGCGCTTAAAAGTGATTGGAAAGTGGTGACGTTTTGATGGAATACTGGAATCATATTTACGAACACTTTAACCCTGTAGCTTTTCATCTTTTTTCTATCCCCGTCCATTGGTATGGATTGATGTATGTTCTTGCTCTTCTCAGTGCTTTAGTGATTGCAAAATGGATTGTTGAAAAAGACAATATTTCGATTACAAAAGAGCAATTGGATGATTATTTCATCTATGCGGAGATTGGGGTGATTTTGGGGGCACGATTAGGGTATATCCTCTTTTATGATACCCATACGATGTACTATCTCACGCAACCATGGCAAATTTTTAATCCATTTATCGACGGAGTGTTTGTTGGTATTCGTGGGATGAGTTTTCACGGGGCGATACTCGGATTTTTAATCGGTTCATATCTGTATCATCGCCGTCACGGTATCCCATATGGACGGTTGATGGACTTGGTTGCGGTATCGGTTCCGCTAGGATATGTGTTCGGGCGAATCGGAAATTTCCTCAATCAAGAGCTTGTCGGACGTGCTACCGATGTGCCGTGGGGGATTTATGTCTATGACACTCTCAGACATCCCTCACAGCTCTATGAAGCGTTTGTTGAGGGGATTGTGGTCTTTGTTATCATCTATGCGTATCGTCACCGTAAAGCGTTCGAGGGGGAGCTAATCTTACTCTATGGCTTTAGTTACGGAATCGGGCGAGGCTTGGTCGAATTTTATCGTGCTCCTGATGCGCAGATCGGCTATATCATCGGACAATGGATGACGCTGGGTATGGCACTTAGTTTCGCGATGGCGGGAGTATCCGCGATTTTGTGGGTCTATTTTAAAAAGGGCTCCGCTCAAAACCGGATACAAAAATAGTGTATCCCCTCGTCGTAATGGTATTCGAGACTAAAACGGTGTAATTCGCATACCGATTGGGCGATGTAAAGCCCTAATCCTAATCCTCCATCACCACGTTCTGTAACAAATGCCTGCAACGCCTCTTCGACTGGACGTTTAAGAGGTTCACCGCTGTTTTGTATGCAGATTTTATGTGCGTCACATCGAATTAAAATTGGGTACGCTGTTGCATGGCGATACGCATTGTCGATGAGATTTTGCAAAGCACTGGTAAATAAGGCTGAATCGACCTCGATCTCTCTATCACATCCCTGTATTTCAATATTCTCCTCGTTAAGTAAGAGGTTGTCGATAGTAGACTCTATCATGTTTTTAATCGAACAAGGGTGTGTTGAGAGGGAGAAGGCATGCATCTTTTCCACTTGTGCCATTTGGCTGATGAGATGTTCCATGCGCGTAAATAGTTTCCCCAGCAAAGTAATATTTGGGGTGTTTTCTTCCAACTCAACGATAAATTTACCTTTGGTGATAGGGGTTTTGAGCTCGTGCATCATATTGCGTAAAAAAAGTTCACGTGATTTTTTTAATCTATTTTGTTTTTCCAATGCATCACTGAGGGCATTCGAGATAAGGGCGATTTCGTCTTTTCCGTTGGAATGAGAGATAGACATCTCTTCCCCTTCACCATAATGGTGAATCGTTTCGTACAATGCTTTGAGCGGTTTGAGATTGCTCCATAACAGTAGGTACATACTCACTAATCCGCCCAAAAGAGCAAAGAACAAAAACCAAACAAAATAATAGGTCGGCTCTTCTGCCGTATCGCGATAATACATTGTGCAGTTTTCTCGTGCCAAGGCGTAGACAAATCCGTTATGGTCTTTGTAAATGGTAACTTTGACGTTGCGAGATTGAAGCTTCGCACGCATCGGCGGGGGTATCGGAATCGGTTCACAATGGGGAGATAAGGTCTCAATAGGTCTAAATCCAGCCTCTTTAAGCTCTTGATTTTGTTCCATACAGGTTCGGATAGGTGCTTCTTCAAGGATACGTGATAACTCCATAGAACGGTGGGCAAGAAGATGAAATTTTTGCTCTTTTTGCTCACTCAATGCAGAAATAAAAAGCAATGAAAGGACGATAAGAGCTAAGGCAAAAAAGGCATGAAGTTTAAAAAAAACAGAGTGACGACGGCTAATCATAGGGTAAACTGATACCCCATTCCGCGAATAGAGCGGATAAGGGTAGGGTGTTTGGGATTGGGTTCTACTTTTTGACGGATTCGGCTGATAAGAACGTCAATACTCCGTTCACTGCTCTCCCATCCTATCGATTCGACGTTATTGGCGATAAAATCACGGGAAATGATTTGACGTCGGTGTTTGATGAGGAGGCTGAGTAGTTCAAATTCGGCGCGGGTAAGAGGGAGAAGTTCCCCCTCTTTGTAAATTCCGGTTTCATCGACACGGAACATTTCACTACTTGCTTGGATTGTTTTTCCGTTGATGCGACGAAGGAGGCTTTGTATACGGGCTACCAACTCTCTGGGCTCATAGGGCTTGGGGAGGTAATCATCGGCACCGAGTTCGAGGGCGATGACTTTGTCTCCCAAATCACTCCGAGCCGAGGAGATGATGATGGGGATGTCGCTACGCTCACGAAGGGCTTTGCAAACATCCAATCCATCCATATCGGGCAGAGTAAGATCGAGTAAAACGAGATCGTAGGACTCAATTCCCAATGACGCAAGCGCCGCTTTGGGATGAGGATACGAAATAACCTCCATTTGATAACGGTTCAAATATTGCGTCAAAAGATCGGCAATTTCGAGATCGTCTTCGATAAGGAGGATTTTAATCATCGATTACTTTTTTTCCTCACATTTTTTGCAGCCCATGCCACCTTCTGGCATTTTGTCCCCTTTCATCCCTTTCATTTCCCCTTTAGGGCACATTTTAGGAGCATTAGCTTCGAACGCTTTGCGTTGTTCAGGGGTAAGTACTGCCATCATTTTTTCGTGTTGTTGGTTATGGAATGATTTGCCCTCTTCACGAATTTTTTGGATTTGTGCTTTTTGATCATCATTTAAACCCAATTTTTCAAATGGTTTAGGGAGTTTAGAGGTGTCACACTCACATTTTTTCATCATGCCACCTTTATCGCCACATGCTCCACCTTGCATTGGGCACGCCATTAACGCTGTAGCACCGAGAATCAGTGCGATACTTAGAATCTTTTTCATGTTGATATCCTTTTGGTTTTGATAATAACATGATAGAGGAAAAGAATCAATAAATCAACAACGGAGTGTTAACAATGTTAATTAAAAAAGGTGTAGAGGAGGATTACCAAATTTGAGTAATTCATAGGTTTTGGGAGTGGCGATACGACCGCGTGCCGTTCTCTCTAAATAGCCATTAGCGAGGAGATAGGGTTCGAGTACATCTTCGATTGTCCCTTCATCTTCACTCAGCGCCGCCGCGATAGTGGATAATCCCATCGCACGCCCTTTTGCTTCCATGAGGAGTTTTAGAAGGCGTATATCCATCTCATCAAAACCGTTGGCATTGATCCCCAGTTGGTCAAGGGCATAGCGGGAACGTTCGTGTAATATGGTGCTCTCATTCGCAACATCAGCAAAATCTCGAACCCTCTTTAGTAATCTTAGAGCAATACGGGGGGTTCCGCGTGAGCGTTTAGCAATCTCGTGAGCGGCATCTTTATCGATATGTTTTCCCAGTTTCATCGCGGCTTGGGTAACAATAGTACAAAGCTCTTCAGGTGTATAAAACTGCATCCGAAAATTCATTCCGAAACGATCGCGCAGGGGATTGGAGAGCATCCCCGCACGGGTCGTTGCACCGATGAGGGTAAAACGTGGGAGGTCGATTTTAACTGTTTGGGCAGCTGGGCCTGAGCCGATGATGATATCGAGGCGGAAATCTTCCATGGAGGGGTAAAGAATCTCTTCAACCGCAGGGGATAATCGGTGAATTTCATCGATGAAAAGAATGTCCCCCTCTTCGAGGTTTGTGAGGATGGCGGCGAGGTCACCGCTTTTTTCGATCATGGGTGCGGCAGTTACTTTGATGTTACTTCCCATCTCGTTGGCGATGATGAGGGCGAGGGTTGTTTTTCCCAAACCTGGAGGTCCATAAAAAAGGACATGATCGAGAGCTTCACGTCGTTTGGAACTTGCTTCAATAAAGACACCTAGATTTTTTTTGATTTGTTCTTGTCCGATGTACCCATCCCAATTGCTAGGGCGAAGTGAAGTTTCTGTGACCTCTTCGGCAGTAAATTTCTCGATTTCGACGATGCGTTCCATAAATTTTAATATTTTCCTGTCATTGAAGGGTTTAAATCAGAATTATTGAGACATTTTTGATAGTTTTCTGTGCCAGAGATGCAGGGGTTACTTCTTACAGGGTGATCATAGGAGTATGCAAATGGAGTATTTAAAGGGGTAGAAATTTTATGATCCTTTGAAAATGACATAGAACACCCGCTAATTAATAATGTAATGAATATGGTAATAATCTTAATAAATAAAATTTTCATCTGGAAACTCTCTATTTTGTACTTCATTTTTATAAATGTTGACTGCCTCTTTGACAACGGTTGCACCATTCGTGTATTGTTTGACAAATTTCGGAACAAACGGCTCATAGAGACCGAGCATATCGGAGAATACGAGCACTTGACCGTCCACGCCGTTCCCCGCACCGATTCCGATTACAGGAATAGAGACACTTTGAGCTACACGTGTCGCAACGTCAGCAATGACCCCTTCGATAACGATGATAAATGCTCCTGCTTGCTCGATAGCTTGTGCGTCGGCAATGAGGGAGAGGGCTTCTTCTTCGGATCTCCCTTTTACCTTATACCCACCCTCAGCACGAACACTTTGGGGAAGTAACCCGATATGTCCGCACACCGCAAAGCCGTTGTCTACGAGATGTTTCACGAGGTGGGCTTTATCGGCTCCCCCTTCGATTTTGATGGCATCGGCAGGTGTTTCACGATAAACACGCAGTGCATTAGAGAGGGCTATGCCCTCATCGCTGTACGATCCAAAAGGCATATCGGTGATAACAAACGTCTCAGGAGCACCTTTGCATACCGCATTAGTGTGATAAATCATCTGATCCATCGTGGCACTGAGGGTATCCGCATTGCCTCCGAAACTCATGTTGAGACTATCACCAACGAGTAGGATATCGGCACTTTCGCTTAATAATCGGGCGAAAAGGGCATCATACGCTGTTATCATAACAATAGGAAGATTGTTTTTACGCTTTTTGAGAGCGCTAAGTGTTAGTTTTTTCATAGATAGAAGTTTACCCAAAAAAAGTATTACCCTCTTTGAATATGTCATTTTGTCATATTTAGCTAAAGCATCTATTATACAAAAAGCGGTATAATCGTTTCAAATAGGAGAAAATCATGGGTGTACGAACCGATTTGGAGAACAATTTCGATTTTGAAATTATCGATGAATTTTTAGATCATTTTGCCATGATGGTGGAGATTATGGAACCAATGATTATTGATCTTGGTATCCAAGATCGTGTTCATCGAAGTATTGAAGAGCTTTTCCGTATTTTTCATAATATTAAATCAGCTTCCGGATATTTACAAATTGAACCGATGACACGTCTCTCTTCATTTGTCGAAGATGCCTTAGAGCAACTAAGAACTCGCGATCGTATTGTTAATGAAGAGACGATTACGTGGCTTATCAGTGTTTCTGATATGTTCCAGCAATGGCAAGAAGATTTCAAAATGGACAATGAACTCTCCAAAATCAATTTTTCCCTTTTAATTTTACCCGATATGGAGAAGGCGTGAAGCACCTCGTAGCATACATCACCGCAGGTTACCCTGATAAAAATTTTACTGTTGATCTCGCATTAGCACTGGGTGAAAACGGTGTCGATACTTTAGAACTCGGCGTTCCGTTTTCCGATCCCGTAGCCGATGGTCCTGTAATCGAAGCGGCAAATCATGCGGCACTCGCCAATGGATTCAAATTTACCGATTTGATCGAGATTTCGACTGCCGTCGCCCCTAAAATTGACACATTATGGATGGGTTATTTCAACCCGTTTTACCAATACGGGATGGAAGCGTTGCTTGATAAAGCTGCAAGTATCGGCGTAAACGGTTTAATCATCCCTGATGTTCCGTATGAAGAGGCAAAAAACTATCACAACCTCTTTGAATCACGCGCCTTAGCCAACATCACCTTCGTCGCTCCGACCGATGGGGAAGAGCGTATTAAATTGATTACCGCTGAAGCGCGTAAATTTATCTACCTTGTCGCTTATGCGGGGATTACGGGGAGTGGTAAAGCCGAAGATTTAGCTCCGACTTTAGAGATGATTAAACGCCATACACAAACTCCTGTTTACGTCGGTTTCGGTGTGAATGAAAAAACAGCACGTGAAAAAGTGCAAGGGGCAGATGGTGTCATCGTCGGATCGGCTATCGTCAATGTCTTGTTGGACGATACTATTTCAGCAACCCAAAAAATCGCTAGATGCTGTGAGATAACCCGCACCATCAAATCTCTCATTAATTCTTAAACGTCATTCCGTGTTATCGCACCACTGTCATCCCGTGCTACGACACGGGATCCAATACTTTATAAATGCAAGAGATGGATCCCGTATCAAGTACGGGATGACAAAATCTGTCTAAAAATCCGCTATAATTCCATCATAACTTCGGTTACCACGTGGGGGCGACATGGCTTCGACTGGATCAAGAAGGTTTAGGTTGCATCGCCGGACTGAGCAGCTCCGTTATACGGCTCACACTTGCTTAAACGCAAACAACACTAATTACCGTCCTGCTTACGCTGTAGCGTAAGTTTAATTAAACTTTAGGACTGCGCTACCTTCCTATGCTATAACTGGAAGGGCTTGGCGTATAACCCCTGTGATAGCTATATTCTTGGAATGTCTCGGACTTGAATGAATTTAGAGAATTGGATGATGTAGCTTTGCACGTTGTGTGATAGTTATCTGAAAAACAAACAACGTTACTAAGCATGTAGACGCCTTTACTTCCTTGGTTTAGGACTCCGGTTCAATCCCGGACGCCTCCACCATCACTTCACATACAATCCATGATATAATTTTCCAATCAACTTTCCTGAAAACGAGGACAATATGTTAGCCTATCATCTTGAATTACAAGACGAATCCATAGCAGATAAAGTGATTGCATTTCTCAAATCACTTCCAGAAAATACTGTAAAACTCTCAAAAGAAGAGTATGAGGAAGAACTCGAATCAATGATCGACGAAGGATTCAATTCGCCCCTTATAGGGACGCATGAAGAGGTATTTGCCAAATTGGGCACAAAATATGCCTCATAAGATCGTCTATCTCGAACACGCTTACACTGATCTTGAAATCATTTTAGATCATATTGCAGAAGATTCTCCCTCTCGTGCCATCGAATACCTCGAATTTCTCAAAAACGGCATTTTGAAATTAGCCGATTTTCCACACTTGGGTGTTATGTGCAAACGTAAACATATCCGCAGAGAATGCCGTGTTCTGATTATCGAGAACTATTTGGTATTCTATAAAATCGATGAAATATTACCAACCGTCATTATCGGCAGGGTTTTACATCGCACTATCAACTACAAAACAAAAAAGCTTTTTTAAAATTTTTAATCAGAATGAGTGGTGTAGAGAAGGGGAATAAGTAGCCTGTCCCCTTTTCCTTTTCTTAACCTATGTTTTTATTTTAACCAATTAGCTTGATCTATATAAGAAGATCCGCATTTTTTACAAGCATTTCCTAATTCAAATAAATATTTTTCAGTTAATTTAAAATATATTTTAATCTCATCATCTTTTATTTTAATGACTTTAGATTCATGAATAATCATATTGCGATTATCTAAAATATCTAGTTGAATAGAATCAATAATAGTTTTATCAATTTGATATTCAGTCATTTTTAAAATTCTTTCATTGATTTTTTTCAATGAGCCATTAACAATATTTTTTTTAGCCTTATTTATAAGTTGTTCAATTATTTCATCTTTAGATTCTGCATCGAAAATTAAATTTAAGATATTAAAATCTTTATTATCATTATTAGAAAAGAGATAATCATATATCAATTTATTATTATAATTAAATAAACTTTGAAAAAATTCTGAATGCATAGTTTCTATATATGTTGCTAATATAACAACCAATTGATTCGAATAATTTTCTAAAGCATGATCGATTTCATCAGAAATCATTTTTTGAAAGTCTTCTTTATGAGGGGATTCTTCCATTTTTAATTCAATTAGTTCATCGGTGTCATTTGAACTACTATAAATAACTTTTTGATTCGTATATGAATGAAAAGTATGTTTATCATTAGCAAATTCCAATAATGTAAAATAGGAGTGAGACGTAGTCATTAACTTCATAACCCATTTTCCAATGTCAAAACTGCCCATAATATTAACCTTCTATATTTTATAATGGATATTGTAACAAGATCAAATAAAAAGAATTAGAATTATGGAATCTGAAGTAATATGGGTGTGCCCAAACTGTGTCAAAGTAAGGCACTTCTTGACGACTATTTCCTCGCTCCCAAACTCCTGTTTGGGAGTGTATAGCCTTTGGTTTCTAAGTATTTACACACTTATTCATTCCCAACGAGGACGTTGGGAACGAGGAAAGAGATAAGTATTATGTAGCCTTTATCTGATAGAGGACGCCTCCACCATATCACTTTATTCTGTTTTGATCCCTTTTTTCTTTAGAATCGCCCATTGTCCTTCATCATAACCGTAAATATCGTTATAAAGGGTCACTCTGCCGTTCGTCTCTGCATGAATCGTCATGTAACGTAAAAGTATCGGGAGCTTTTTGGGGAGTTGAACGGAGATGTCGGCTTCTTGCAGGGTGTTTGGATTTTTATCCTCAAGATTTTCCCTCTTCTCCATCAGATAGTCGTAGAGTTTTTGCGGAGAGCTGAGGCGGATACATCCTGAACTGAGGGCGCGGTCGGTTTTTTTAAATAAAGCAGGGGTGTTGGTACCGTGGAGATAGACAAAATGGGTATTCGGGAAAAGAAATTTGATTTTTCCTAGAGGGTTCGTCTCTCCGGCATCGGTTTTAAAGATATAGGGGATATTTTTTTTCCCGCTGTGGAGACTCCAATCGATTTGGGTGGGGTCAATCTCATTGAGTTCGCCGCCTGAGTGTTCATAGACTCGTATGTCGTGATTTTGGAGAAATGCGGAGATATTTTTGCTCTCTAGGATATCTTTATGGATGATGGTTTGCGGTGCTGTCCATGAGGGATTGAGCATTGCATGAGATACTTTGCTATAGAGGATGGGGGTGGGGCGTGAGTCTCTTCCGACGATGGTTTTCATCTCTAAGAGTTCATAGCCGTGATCGATTACTCTGAGGGTAAATGAGGGGATATTGATATCGATGTAGTTGCTGTTTTTGTCGATTCCGCGCGGTAGCCATCGAAATCGATCAAGATTGATAAGCAATTTTTGGATGATTTTTTGGGTGGAGGCGGTAGGTTTGCCAGACTCTGCGATAGTGCGATAGGTATGGAGTGCATCTCGAAGCTTGCGGTACTCTTCGTAATCGGGTGAGAGGGCTGAGAGGGAACGGGAGATGCGGTGAAGTTTCAAATACTCGGCAAGATATTCAGGATATACGATCGGTTCAAATGCCGGACGATCCCATGCAAATTTTTCATTTTTCCCTTTTTTGTATTCATGCAGTTCATCCCATTGGCAAAGACCTTCATGGAGATCTTTTGCTAAGGAGATATAGGCATCACTCAGGAGTAGATCGAGCCAAAAGAGAGGAGATTCAGCACTGTTTGATGTAGTAGAAGGGGTGCTTTTTAGCGTCTCAAGAATTTCTTGAATTTCACGGAGGTGATAGCGTTGGGGGTTTAACCCTTCATCATAAGAGCGTTCGATAGCGGTGATGAGTTCAACAGCATCGGGTGTCAAGGTCGCATTGTGATCCAACCATGCTATGAGTTCAGAACTTTCACATCGCTGGTTGTAAAAACGTGCCGTTTCAATAGGGTAACTCAGACGATCGAATCGGGGAGATTTTTTGTATTCGATTAATTGCTCACACGAAGGGAGAATTATTTCATCACCCTTTGCCATAGTAAAAAAGGGAAAAGTAATAAAAAAGAGGAATACAAAGAGAGGGGATGTTTTCATCAGGGTTATTTCTCTCATTTTGGTGGAGAAACTATAGCATAATATTTTTCAGATGATATTTTAAATTGGGTAGAATATGATTTCACATTGAATCTACATTTGTAAAAGGGAAAAAGAGAGATATGAAATCGTTGTTTTTATCCATATTAGCCATGGTGTTTTTAAGCGGGTGTGTCCCCGAACCTACTCCCCCACAACCTCAAAAAGCATGTATGAGTGCTGGACAACTTAATGGGTATGGGTATGACCATCTCGAAAAAGTTGCCAAATTATTGCGGGAAGACAAAAAAAATATTGAGTCGTTTGAGATATTTATCACGGTCATGAAAGGGACGGTCGATAATTATTCGGACATGATTAAATCGAGTCTCTATATCAGTAATGTGGTGAGATTTTTGCCGATCCCTTATGCGGGAGAGGTTTCAAATACTACAAAACTGATCTCTAAAACGGTGTTGAATCTCGGTGGTGCGGCAAGTACACTTAACCGATACAAAAACAGTTCTGAGACGTTTCTCGCTGGTTTCGATAAACTAAACCGCTCTACTGCCAAAGCATCGGATATATCAAAGTTGGCAGTGTACGCGGATACAAAATTACTCAGCGATGCGAAAGATCTCGAAAATTCGCTTAATGAAATATCCTCTTCTACTGCGGCAATGGCGGCAACGACACAAAGTATCGCCGATGCGTTGGATACGACGGGAAATTATGTGAATCAAGCAAAAAGTTTTGTGGGATTAGCTCAGCCAAACGGTGATGACAAGTCAAAAGTAGTCCAAAACCGCAACTCTATTAATGCTCGTATGATACAGTTGAATCAAAAAATAGCAGCCTTGGAAAAAAGTGGAGAATCACACCGTTACAATATTGCTAAAGCACGTGTTTATTCAGAGCTTGCAGTACAGCTAGAACAGTAAATATATAGCTCAATAATCTCCCGCATCCGAAAGATGCGGGTAGCTTTAGTGTACTATCAGTAAATTTTTTTTATTTTTCGTGGAATTCGTAAATTCCATCAAAAGTTTCAAGATGCATACCCTCTAAATGGATACATCGCTCTTTATAGAGGGTATATAATGGATGGGGAGTATCTGCTTCGAGTGTTGCAAAAAGCTCCATAGCCCTCATAAATGCTCCGCGCTGATACTCTTCGAGCGCTTGATGAAAGTGTTCTAATTCGGTAGCAACGGATGGTTCTGCTTCCCCTTCCCCTAATACTTCATAAATCCGAATAGGTTCCGTTTTCCCTTTTACACGGACACGATCAAGCTCACGGATAATATAGCTCTCTTTGAGATTATGATAGGTGTTTTCAGAGATGATGAGACGGACATGATAATATTTGCACAACCCTTCCAGTCGTGAAGCGAGGTTGACTGGATCGCCGATAATCGTATAATCCGATCGCCCCTCAGAACCGATATCCCCTACTGTAACGGCACCTGTGTTTAGCCCAATACCAAAATCAAGATGCACACCAAATTCTGCATAAAGCTTTTGTGAGAGGGCTTCGCGCATTTGCAGTTGTTTAAGGGCGGACTTAACACCCATGTCTGCGTGATTTTCGACATGATTAGGGGCATTCCAGTATGCCATGATGGCATCGCCGATAAATTTGTCGATAGTTCCGAAAGTTTGAATGATCGGCTCAACCATCACTGTCATGTATTGATTCAAAAAGGAGACCAGTGTCTCTGGTGAGCCCAGTGTTTCGGAGATGAGGGTAAAAGAGCGGATATCGGAGAAGAATATGGTAACGTCAACTTGTCTCGTTTGCAAAGCAGAACCGCTTTCGTAATTCATTAAATCTTCCATAACCTGTTCGGAGACTTTTTGGGCAAATTTTTTCTTTACACGTTCTTTTTGGCGTTGTTCAAAAAAGTAGTTCATCCCTAAAACGGCAACAATAGAGATTCCGAGTGTGAGGAGCGTGAAGAAGAGATTGAGGATGATGTGGTAGGTAAACAAAAGGGTATAGTTGAGATAGATTACCCCTGTTAATAACCCTATAAATCCTCCAAGTAGTAAAAAAGGGCGTAATAGAGATAACCCTAAAATAGTGATAGCGCAAAGGGCTAGAATCATCCCGATTTCTGCTAGCTCGATCCACTCAGGGCGTAATAGCATATCGTGTTGGATAAGATTATCAATCAGTGTCGCATGGATTTCAATACCTGGGATAATGTTATCAAAAGGGTTGGAACGCAAATCCATCAATCCATACGCGGAAGTTCCGACGAGGATGTATTTTCCTTTGACTTGGGCAGGATCAAAAGTATTGTTGACGATATCGCTTGCACTGAGGTAGTGAAATGTTTTGGCGGGACCTCGATGGTTGAGATACATTCGACCGTTGCGATCGGTTGGAATCTCGATCTCTCCTGCAAAAATAGAGGATACCCCAGTGGGTGAGTAATTAATCGTCACTTTTTTGGCGTTGTTGGCGATGCGAAACATCTCAAAAGCGAGTGAGGGGTAGATACTCTCATTGTAACGCATAATAAGAGGAACACTGCGTATATTCCCCGAAGCATCGGGTACGTTGTTAATAAACCCGCTCGAATAAGCACTTTTTTGGATGGACTCTAAGTTGGTTAGTATCCCAAACGGTTGGAGCAGATAGTGTGTATCGGGTAGGTTTTTCTCGATAAAAATAGCGGGAATATCGGGGGTGATGAGAGAATTGGAATGAAATTTTTGATCGAATTTAAAGACATATCCTAAAATCGTGGGGGTATTGCTAACGGTTTTGGCGAGTTGCAAATCATAATTTGGTACGTTTTCAGAGAGATGAAATTGTTGAGCAAAATGGTGGGGTGAGCTTTTGTCCGATTCGGAGAAGACGATATCCAATCCTATGATTCCGGCTTCCGCATTCGTTAGGTTTTGCAACATCCGTGAAATAACATTTCGCTCCCACGGCCATTGCCCTAGACTTTCGAGACTTTTTTCATCGATATCGACAATAACGATATCCTCACTAGCAGGGGTGACTCCCCGTGCAATAAATAAAAAATCGCGAAGCTTATCATCGATATTTTGATAGGTCGCCGGTAAAAAAAGATAGCCATACAATATCGTTGCACTAATCAATACAAAAAGTATAAACCGTGTCAGACGATAAGTAATAAAATGCATTAGGGTGCTTTTGCTTTAAAAGCACCTTGCAAGATTAGCGAATCACTGCTATTAGGTATTGTCGAAGAGGTATGAAACGTCCCCCCTACGGTTTTACCATCGGTTCCGTAAAACTTACCTTGGAGATTACCGGTTGGGGATTGTGATGTCATATCTCCTAAATTAGTACTTCCAAAAGTAGATATGGAGCCGGCTGAAAGGGTATTCGCGTAACTTGAGCCGTTCGTGAATTCCAAGTTATATTGATCATTGGGTGTTGAAAAAGCAAATGCTGCAGTGAACGTATCGGTTTCAAAGTTAATATTGATCGCGGAGCTGCCGCTAAATGATTCTGTTCCGGTGAGGAATCCATCAACATTGACCGTATTGACCGAGCCGAATGTAGTACCGGTATAATTTAAAGTTTGGGAATTGCTTCGGTAGGCGTCAAGAACGGATGATGGTGTCTCTACCCCTGCTACCCAATACCCGTGTGCTTGTGGATCGCCATAAACGTTAGGATCACTGACTTTTTCCCACTCTCCCCATGTAAAATAGTCATCCGTATTGCAGGCACATGTTTTTAAATATGAGCCGCTTGGTAAGGGAATTATGTTACCAGAACTGTCTTCGATGGAGGCGAGCTGGGTATCAAATGTATTGACACTCGAATACGATGTGGTTGATCCAAGATGGATAGTACTATAGAGGGCGGGGACTCCGATATCACCCGTAACGGTTTGTGTTGATGGATCTGATACGAGGGTCACTGCACCCTCTTTGATATGGCTCCAACTGCCATAATCAAAAAGTGATGTCATGAGTCCGGTATAGGTTTGAGCCTCTTTAGGGGCAACTATTGCACTATCGGATTTTATTGTAGAGACTATCTCTTCTATGTTGGTGTGCTTATCTAATGATTCATCATGTTGGAGGAGATCGCCACTCCCCTCTGCTGCAATGATAGGGGCTAATGCCGTTTCGAATGTAACCGATTCATTAGAGGGTTGAGAGGTTTTTGAGACGGTAAAGTTTTTACCCAAAAGCGTTTTAATCTCTTCAGGGGTAAAGGTTTGTTTCTCTTTAAACACTCCCTCTTTGCTTAACGATATATAGCTACCCATATCAACAACATTTTGGATGTTTGCACTGTTGAGGACTACGATTGCTCCTTGGAGACAGTACGCGGAGATTTCTCCCTCATCCCCAACATGGATCACAAAGTCGGTACCACGAATACCGATGGTAGCTGTTTTGGTTTTAACGGCAAATTTTTCCGGTGCTATTTTTCCGATTTTACCGCTCATGGTTCGAACGGTTCCTGAGAGGATATTGAATTTTGCATTTGAAGAGTCGGAACTATCATAAAGATACTCTTCGATAGAAAAACGGCTCTTTTTCCCGACTGTGATGATGGTGTTGTCTTTGAAGGTGAGCTGTGCTTTTGAATTTTCGGAGGTAGCGATTGTATCTTTGGATTCGAGATCATTACCGAGTGCAGCAGGAAGATTTTTGGTATCTCGCTCGATTAGAGCAGTTCCTGTAAGTGAGGTTATTTTGGCAACACTTGCATGAAGTGATGCAGAGAGGGTTAGAGCAAGGATGAAGGATAAAAGGGTGCGTATCATAATAGTCTCCTAAAATCGACCGGATAAGTTCAGTGACACAGTATATTTGTCATAGTCATATACGGATAGGGTTGAGTTTGCATGAGTATAATTGGCTTGTAGCTCAGCTGAAAAAATAGAGTTGATGCGTTGAATAAAATTGAATGACCCGTACCATGTGGTATCGTTTCGATACGATTGGAAGAGGGTGTTGTAATCGTCATAATCACGTTTTTGCAAAGAGGTACTAATCTGAGCAATGCTCATCGGTAATATTTGGTTAGTATAAAGGAGTGACGCTCCGTATTGTGTGTAGTTGATATTAACAGCTACTTCTTTATTTTCGATTTGTCGTGATCCTTTTTAATGCACTGGAAGAGGAGGGGTAGTATTCAACTCCATACCCAAACTCTCCCATATGGCTGTCGAGGCTATCAAACTCAAAATAGCGTTTGGTCTCCCCTTTTAATGACACTATTTGACGAAGAGCCGGAGTGAGTGTATAGGTCCATTTTGGTGTGAGTGAGTAGGAGGTATAATAACTTTTCTCTCCAAGGCTGAAACGATCTATTCCACCAATGAGTTCATAGGCAGAACGGCTGGTATTCCATATAAGGGAAGGGGCGTAGGAGAGCAAGAATAAATCATAGCTATGCTCATCAAAATAGCGTCGTTGATAGAGGTTAACATCATTTCGAATGATCATTCCGCCAAGTTCACCAATATCATAGAGGTAGCTAAAGCTTAAGCTCTCTTCATGGGCGCTATCACTGATCGGTTGAGTGTTAAGAAACGTTCCATAGTCCGGGAGGGTGAAGGTGTCAACGGATGAGCTGTAGTTGACATTCGAATCGTACAGTAATCCTCCGCGTGCATTGATAAAGAAAACTCCCCGTTGCTGTTGTTTGGTTATATTGCTGAGATAATATTGGACCGTTTTTTGGACATTTTCAGGAAGTTTGGGTGTTTTAAGCACCTCTTCGAATTGTTCTTTGGATTCGTCGTACAGTTTGACACGGTATTGTGTCTTTGCCAGTTCAAGTTGATTACGGATATTATCGGGGTCAAGATCTTTAACCCGCTCAAATGCAGCGAGAGCCATCGAATACTCTCCTACTTCGTATGCGCTACGCCCTAAGTAAAAGTTGAGTTGAGGATCATCGAGGGCATTTAGATAGAGGGATGAGAGTATCTCATAGGCACTGCTAAAAGATTGTCCATTATAGAGAGTTTTTGCTTCTGTGTAGTGTTGAAGCTCTTCACTATTGAGTGCTGCTTGGGCATTAACAATGAATACACTGGTTACAAATGACAAGAGTAGGTACTTCATGTGGATGTCTCCTTTATAGATTAAAATCAAAGTTGATGGTGTCGATCTTCTCCGGTGGTAAGATCTGAGAAGCATATTTGAGATACAGACCACTTTCATAAAAGAAACGAAAGATATCTCGGTCAATATCATTCTCTTTTGCCATTTGATAGAGAATTTCCATCACTTCAGAGAGTTTTTTGGCTTTTTTATAGGGGCGATCAGAAGCCGAGAGGGCTTCAAAAATATCGGCAATCGCTAAAATTCGGGCTTCAAAACTCAGTTCATCCCCTTTTAGTCCTAAAGGGTACCCTTTTCCGTTGACTTTTTCATGATGACGGGAAGCTATCTCTGCTACGCGGGAAAATTTTCGAGGAAATGGGAGCTGATTGAGCATTTTAAGACTCATTTCGGCATGGTTGTTGATAACTTGACGTTGTTTACCGGTCAAAGTCCCTTTTTGTACACAAAGATTTTCGAGTTCATCTTCATTTAAAATGGGTTCTTGGTGATCTCCGATAGAGAGATTTCGTTTGGCGATAGTATGAATTATCGCCACTTTCTCGTCGCTAAAGAATTCAGAACCTTGGTTGGCTTCGGTGAGGAAATGGTACTCTTCTTCTAACGTTTTAAGGGTGTTATCGTAATCTTCTTGAAACTGTTTTAGATCGTCGTCGTCGGTTGTATGGGCATTTTTTTCCAAATAGGCAATTTTGGCATCCCGTTTTAAAATTTCGTATTTAAGTTTTACCGATTCGATACGGTCATAAATGGTTTCGAGTTTGGTTGATTTGTCGATAATATACTCAGGAGTGGCGATTTTCCCGATATCGTGCATCAATGCGGATAGTTTCAATTCTGTTAATTGGTCTTCGTTGTAGTGCATGTTCGGAAACGTCTCTTGATCCTCATTAATCGCTTTGGCAAGGGCAAGTGCGAGTTTAACCATCCGATTAATATGCCCTGCTGTATAGGGTGATTTTTCTTCGATAGCGACGTTGATGGTATTTAGAAACGATTCGAGGAGAAGCTCTAAATCGTTGATAAGCTGTTGTTTGTTGATAGCAACTGCTGCTTGTGATGCCAGCGATAGCGCCAACTCTTCATCAGAGATGTTAAACGGAGTGATTACACCGTGGTCATCTAATTTATTGATAAGTTGAAAAACTCCGATTAGATTATCTTCGTGATCTTTTAGAGGGACAACCAAGGTGGATACTGAGTGATATCCGGTTTGCTTATCAAAATCGATGGTTCCTGTAAAATCATAGAGTTTAGATGCTCTAATATTGGGGATATTGATTGTCATCTCTTTATTGAGGGCACAAACTACTGCTACCATCGTATGATTTGCTACACCGTTTTGATCAAAAAGATCCAACGATTTCCACTCTATAGCTCCTGAAGTCCCCCCCATAGAAATATTCAAAGTGTCATTCTGGATTACTTTGAAATCGAGTTGTTTGGTTTGAGGATTATAAAGATAGAGAGTTCCCGCATCGGCATGTGTGAGTTTTTTGGCATGAATAATGATTTTTTCCAGAAGAGAATCGATATTTTTTTCCGAAGAGAGGGCTGTTCCGATGGATGCCATTTGTGAAACGATAGAGTAATTGTATTTTGATTGTTTATCCGGGGTTATTTTGGAATCATAAGGGAGGCGATCACCGCTATGGAGGATATATCCTCCGTTGGAAAAAATAGCTAATTCATCCAGTTCATTTTGAATTTCGGTTTCAAAAAGCGGTTTAACATGGATAACATAAACGGTAAAATCGTTACGAACCGAGGTCTGTAGCTCTTCAGATAGGAGTTTAGGGGTAAGATGCTTGCTATCATACGCTAATTTCTCATAGGAGGATGGAAAAGAAACATCAATAACTAATGAATGTATATGTGGATGGTTGTTGAGCAACTCCCAGATTTTTGGACATTTGTAGGTATCGGAAGTAAAAAGGATACCGGTTCCATCGTTTTCAATCATGTAGCCGCAACTTCCACTACAATGGTTTGTTTTAAAAGGGGTTAAGGTAATCCCATCGATGAAATAGGGGGTATCTACCTCTATTTCTATGAGTTCTATGGTTTTAGAAGTGTGTTCAATCAGTCGTATCTCTTCGAAATTCGGCCATACAAAATCGTTTAGAATATGTTCTCTTAAAATAGCAAGGGTCTCTTGCAGAGCATAAATTTTTAAGGGCTTATGTTGTTTGGTGACAAAAAGGTCTGCGAGAAACGGTATATCGATAATATGATCTAAATGGGCATGAGTTAAAAAGATATGCTCAATCGAAAATACTTCATTTTTTAAATAATCTATCAAATTACCGGCATCTATGACACAATGTTCAGAGACCCGTAAACAGGTTGTTCCTTGACTGGGAGTACGTGTGCCGCTTGCACCTAAAAATGTTATCATATCCATAATCTTATCCTCTCCGATAAAACCATTATAATGTAAAAATTGTAAAATTATGTTTGATTCTATTGCAAATAAGCTTCACTAATCACTTTTTTTATTTTAGGGAGAGATGCAAGGGCTGCTTTTTCCCCTTCGAGTATCGCTTGGTGGCGTTGTTCAAATAAAACAGAGCTGAGTGTATTAATCTCAGGTTGGATAACGATAGTAGCCATTTTGAGCTGTTTATCAAGTGCCGCTTGATTCATAATCGAGAAACTTTGATCCAATGTAGCCCAAAAACCTTTATTTCCGTTAGTCGGTTTAGTGGAGATATCGATGGCGATAATGATATCTGCCCCCATGTTTTTAGCCGCTTCAACCGGTACGGGTTGAACTAAGCCTCCATCGACGTAGTTACTGTTTCCGATTTTAACGGGGAGAAATACGTTGGGGATACTGGCAGATGCACGGACGGCTTGCCCTGTGTTGCCGGATCTAAAAACGATAGCTTCACCACTCTCTTTGTTCGTAGATACCGCACCGAAATGGATAGGAAGTTTTTCAATAGGTCTTTGTTGTACTTCATGGTTGATAAATGCTTGGAGCACTTCCCCTTTGATAATTCCAGCGGTGGATAAAGTAAAATCGGTGAGTTGATTTTCTTTTAAACTCATTGCTTTTTGTTGTATCTCGATAGGGGAGAGCCCTGAAGCATAAAGGCTTCCGATAACCGCACCGGCACTGGTTCCGGTGATAATATCGGGTCTGATTCCGTTTTGTTCGAGCACTTTGATAACACCGATGTGGGCGAATCCTTTAGCCGCTCCTCCCCCAAAAGCAATAGCAATTTTAGGTTTGGATTTGGGAGTTTGTTTGGTTGGCGGTGCGATTGGTGGGGTGGGAGAACACGCGGTAAAAAGTAAGCTTATGAGTAATAAAAGTAAATAAAAAGATTTTGACATAGAAAAAACTCTTTCATAAATAATGTAATAGTATTGTACTAAAAATAAACATATCATGATAGATATAGGGTGAATTTAACCAATAGAAAGGGGAAGTTTTAGTATAATAAGTGTGAGTTAGAAGTTATAGAAGGTTATGTTTGGAAATGATAGAGAGTTTCACTGATAAACTTTACACTGTTGAGAGTGCGGAGGAGCGAAGTGTTTCTGTCCGACTTGGCGAAGCTTCCCATCCTATCTTCAAAGCTCATTTTGAGGGGAATCCTCTTTTACCCGCTTTTTTACAGGTGGATATTGCCGCAGAGATTTTGGGTTTTTCGGTCAAAGGAATTTCCCGTTCTAAATTTATGGAGCCGTTATTACCTAATGATGAGGTGGTACTGGAGCATGAAGAGCGTGCAGGAAAAATTCGTGTACGATGGGTAAAAAATGGTAAAATAGCCAGTGAGATAACACTTGAAGTCGAATAGTCTTTGTATTATTATTCCGGTTTATAATAATCCAAATACGATTGCTCAGGTGGTCAATGAGGTGATGGGGTATAGTATCCCCCTCATCGTCGTTGATGATGGTTCAGAGCGTGATGTAGCATCACTGATCGGTGAGGGTGTAACCATGGTGACTCATGAAACCAATCACGGCAAAGGGGTGGCTCTCCGTAGTGGGGCAACCAAAGCGTATGAGATGGGGTATAAATTTTGTCTCACGATGGATGGAGATGCGCAACATTTTGCCGAGGATATTCCGAAGTTTTTGGAAAAATTTTCATCGGATGAGAATGAACTTATCATCGGAGTACGGGATTTTGAACAGTGTAATCCCCCTAAATCTTCAGTGATTGGGCGACGTATCGGCAATTTTTGGGTGTGGGTTGAGAGCGGTGTGTGGGTGAGTGATACCCAAACCGGTTTTCGACTCTATCCGGTAGATTTTCTCCGCTACCCTTCATCAACGACGCGCTATGAGTTTGAGATTGAAAACCTTGTCCGATTTTTATGGAGTGGCGGAAAAGTGAGTGAAGTGAGCGTTAAAACGGTATATGATGAGAGCCGAATTACCCATTTTGATAAGCTCAAAGATAATTTTTATATGACTGTACTGCATACCAAGTTGGTATTACAACGAATTTTTTTGTTTAGAGGAATTTTAAAACACAATGGAGAGAGATTAGCATGACAGTAACGATAAACGACCAATTTATCCCTTTTGAGAATGTTGCCAATGCAACAAGCGTATTGCTCGATTCTGGAGCTTTGTTTAAAGAACGGATTGCAGCAGCAGAAGCACTATTGCTCAAAGAGATTAGCGGTGGGAACCCTATTTATGGTGTCACTACGGGATATGGCGATTCGGGTAAAAATTATCTCGTTTACGAAGATGCACGGACGTTACAGGTAAATCTATATCGCTTTCATGGGTGTGGTGTTGGAGAGATACTTTCCGAAAAAGAGATTTTTAATATCGTTTTAGTCCGTCTCATCAGTATCTCAAAAGGGTATTCTGGGGTGAGTATGGAGCTTCTCGAAGCACTACTCAAACTTCTCGAACATGGTATTTTACCTGCTATCCCTTCTAAAGGTTCTGTCGGTGCGAGCGGGGATTTAACGCCGTTGTCGTACATTGCGGCAACATTAGCGGGTGAGCGTGAAGTGCTTTATCGTGGCGCACTGCGCTCTTCTGCTGAGGTATTGGCGGAGTGTGGTTTGAGTCCATATACCTTTAAGCCTAAAGAGGCATTGGCGATTATGAACGGTACGTCGGTAATGACGGGGATCTTGGTCGTTCAGTTGGAAAATTTCGAAAAATTATTACGTGGTTTGGAGAGTTTTTCAGCGGGATTATTCGAAGCGATGGAAGCGGACACGACCGCATTAGAGCCGTTCGTTCACCAAGTAAAACCGTTTGAAGGTCAAATCAAATGTGCCTCAAACCTCCGTCAAAAATTGGAAGGGGCGACGTTGGTGCATGACCGTCTGACTCGCTACCAAAGCTTTTTTGATGCAGAGCATCACAATATCCAAGACCGTTACTCTATTCGTTGTATCCCTCAAATCCTGGGTGTGGCATGGGATAATCTTGCCATAGCGAAAAAATGGGTTGAGACGGAGATTAACTCGGTGAGCGATAACCCGCTTATCAACTGTGATGAGCAGATTATCTATACCGGATGTAATTTTTACGGCGGTTATATGGCACATTCTGCCGATACTCTCAAAATCTGTTTGGCAAATATGGCGGATTTGCTTGATAAACAGTTCGCGGTGTTGGTCGATGACAAATTTAACCGTGGTTTGGGTGAAAATCTCAAACTCTCGAAAGAACACTATCATCATGGATTTAAAGCAATGCAAATTTCACTCAGCTCACTCAGTGCCGATGTGATGATGCGCATGCTTCCAAGTAGCGCTTTTTCACGCTCCACCGAGTCGATGAACCAAGATAAAGTGAGTATGGGGACAACGGGTGCGTTAGGTCTTAAAGGGGGAATCGAAGAGTTCGCCTCGATGCTTGCCATTGCGATGCTCGGGATTGCTCAGGCAATGGATATTCGAGGATTGGAAAACTTCTCACCGTTTGCCCAATCACTCTATACTAAAATCCGTGCCGTCTCTGCTCCTCTCATCGAAGATCGTCGCTTGGATGGGGATATTATCACGTTACGTGAGATGCTACTTCGCGGAGAGTTGGTGTGAAAAAAGTTCTCATAACGGGTGCGACGGGTGGAATCGGTGAAGCGTGCGCGCGGATGTTTTCCGCTAATGGCTATTTCGTTTATATCCACTATCATAGTAATCAAGCCAAGGCGGATGCGTTGGTTTCAGAACTTGGTAATGCCCAAGCGGTAGGATTTGATATTGCATCATCTACCAGCGTACGTGAAGCGCTAGAGGGGATTACGGTAGATGTCTTGGTCAATAATGCCGGAAAAACCAAAGATAAACTTTTCTTTTGGCTCGAAGATAACGATTGGGATGATATCCTTCAAACCAATCTGACTGGAACCTACTATGTGACTAAAGCGTTGCTCCCAGCGATGCAAAAACAAAAAAGCGGTGCGATTATCAATATCGCCTCCGTGGCGGGGACGGTAGGCAATATCGGGCAGAGTAACTATGCCGCTTCCAAAGGGGGGATGATAGCGATGTCAAAATCTCTCGCTCTCGAAGTGGCACGTTATAAAATCAGAGTGAACTGTGTCGTTCCCGGATTTATCCACTCGGAGATGACGGCAGGATTCAATGAAAAAGATTTTGAAAAAATGATCCCGATGAAGCGGTTTGGCAATGCGGATGAAGTCGCAGAAGTGGTTTTATTCCTCGCCGATAAAGCGAGCTACATAACGGCAGAGACGATCAATATTTCCGGTGGGATGGTGCGATAATGAGACGTGTGGTGATTACGGGAGTCGGATTTTATTCCCCTATCGGTGAGTCGATGGTGGAGCTTCGTCAAAGTTTTGAAGAGATGAAGAGCGGAATACGCTACATGGGTGAATGGGAAGGGGCAAACGGTCTCGAAGCACGTATCGCTGGTGTTGTCCCTGCTAATGATTTTAGTGAGATTCCCCGTGCAAATCGTCGGACGATGGATCGGGTAGCGATGATGTGTGCTCTCTCTCTTAAACGGGCTATTGCACAGAGTGGGCTGGGAGAAGAGGTGATACAATCACCCCGTACCGGACTCTCGTTTGGTTCAGCGATGGGTGGTTTAGAAACACTCTTTGAATATGCCGAAGATGTCTCTCATAATGATGGATTTGGTCGTCAAAACGCAACTGCATTTTTGCGTTTTATGAGCCATACAGTTGCGGCAAATCTGGCAGTGATGTTTGGGATTATCGGTCGTAATATCCCCACGTGTTCCGCATGTACAGCTTCTGCTCAAGCGATCGGCGCAGGGTATGAATCGATCAAATACGGCATGTCGGATGTGATGTTCGTCGGCGGTGGTGAAGGTCTTCATTACGTCGAAGCGGGGATTTTTGACAGTATGGGGGCGACAGCAATCGGATATAACGATAATGCTGAGGCAGCATCGAGACCGTTTGATCAATCCCGCTCAGGACTAGTGGTCGCTGAGGGTTCAGGGGCATTGGTACTTGAAGAGTATGAACATGCCAAGGCTCGCGGTGCTATAATACTGGGTGAAATCGTCGGATACGCTACCGGATGCGATGGAAATCATATTACACTCCCTTCCCAAGCGGGAATGGAGCAGGTAATGCGCGATGCTTTGCGTGACGCCAACATGAATCCCGATGAGATTGGGTATATTAATGCTCATGCAACGGCAACTCCCAAAGGGGATATTTTTGAATCGATGGCGGTTCACAACCTTTTTGGAAGTACCACGCCGATCAGTAGTATCAAAGGGTACACGGGGCACATGTTTGGCGGAGGCGGTGCGTTTGAGACGATTGTGACGTTGATGGCGATTAATGAATCGTTTCTACCCGCCAATAAAAATTTAGAAGAGATTGATCCCGATTGTGCACCGCTGGATTATATTCAAACTCATCGTCACATGCAAATCGGTGCGGCAATGAATAACAATTTTGCGTTTGGAGGGATTAATACCTCTATCATACTTAAAAAATTTCAGGAGTAAATGATGAGTGCTGTATTTGAAAAAGTTCAAGAGATTATTGTAGAACAGTTTGAAAAAAATCCGGATGAGATCAGTGCCGATAAACGGTTGGTTGAAGATTTAGAGTTGGATAGCTTGGATATGTTTGATCTCATTTGTGCATTGGAAAAAGAGTACAACTTCCATTTCGAACGTGAAATGGGCTCATCCATTGAAACGGTTGGGGATATCGTTGCTCAACTAGAAGCACACAAACCTAACTAATCGAAATCCAAGGGAGAGTCATGTTTTTTTCTCTCCTCTATGTCCCTATAGTTGTTGGTATTTATCTCTATTTCGGAGTGAGTACGGCAGGGGTAGTTTTGTCTGTACTTGGTGTTTGTTTTGCTCTTTTGGGATGGTGGAAAGAGCATCATCTTAAAGCGATCATTACCCCATCAATCGCTATTTTTTTAGGATTAAGTGCCTATTTTTCCTCCGATTTTCTCTCGTTAAAACTCTACCCTCTCCTCATTTCATTGCTATTTCTCTCATATTTCACTGTTTCGGTTGTGATGAAGCGGTATATTATCATCAGGTGGGTTGAGAAGTTTAAAAAACGTCCTCTAACTTTAACAGAGAGAGAGGATGTGATTATTTCCCATTGGTTTTGGATAGCAGTATTGGGGCTTAATAGTGCCATACATCTGATGTTGGTTATGAACGCGAATCTAACCTTTTGGGCACTCTATTCGTTTGCGGGATGGTATCTGTTATTTGGTTGTGCGATGATACTCCAACTGGGATTTGCCCATCGACGCGATTTAATTCAGTGGGGACGTAATGGTTGGGGATACGGACTTTTTGCAGGGGTAATCGTGATGGGATTTACGCCTGCGATGGTAGGATACAGTGTTCAACTCCTTACCCATCACCCAAAACCCCATGTGATCTTTCAGCGGGTTACCGCCACGATGTTTCGACTTTTTTTCCGCTTTGCCCCCGGTACGGCAAGGGTTGAACTTTTTAAAAGTGATGCTATTTTAAGAGATACCCCCTATATCTATGCCGCCTCCCATGAATCGTGGCTCGATTACCCTCTGATGGGGGCGTATATCACCGATTTGTATCATCTCACCAACAAAAAAAAAGCGTTTGTGTGGATTATCCGACCTATCGCGATACTACTAGGTGTTATCGATGGCGTAGGGGGAAATCCCCTCCATCAGCTACTCCTAAAACTACGATCCAAAAGTAATGTATTGATATTTCCTGAGGGGTCGCGTAGCCATGATGGAGAGATCCATCCGTTTAAAAACGGAGCATTTTCTCTCTCTCGCGAATCGGGGGTTCCCATCGTCCCAGTAATTATCTCAGGGACGAAAAAATTGGTTCAAAAAGGTTCGATGAACTGGAGCAGTACCAAAGGGGTAGTGATTACCATCACGATGCTAGAACCGATGATGATAGCCGAGGATGAAACGCTAGAGATGTTTAAAGAGCGTGTTTGGAGTGCGATGAGTGCGATAAGAGGGTAGTTTTCTAAAGCTATCATTTTTTTAAGCTTGACATCGATGCCCGCTACAAGCTAAAAACGACACACAGGTGTCCTTTTTTAGATTTCGTCCTGTAAATCGGGTCACAGTCCTCTACGGTATTTTGTCATCCCCAATAAAACGATTTTGGTATCGGAGATTTTATAAGGAACTACATACCCCTTGAAAATACAATCTCGGATTGTTTCATCGTCAAAATAGATGGATTTGCGGTATTTGTAAAGATAGGGTTCAATGCCATAAAGCGTTTCATACAGTTCGTTAACGAATCGGTGAGCGGATGGTTTAGAGTCTTTGGCGATATAGAGGAGGATTTTTTCCAAATCCTCGGCGAATTTTTCGCTTCGCTCCAGTTGCATCGTTGCTAGACAGCTTCGATAGAAGCGTGCATTTTATCCCAAAAACTTTCGTTTATAGGATAGCTATTACCCGCTTCGATTTCGCGAAGTGCTTGTGCGTACTCTTCTTTTTCACGTTCGAACTCTGAGTCTATCGGTCGTGCAATAATCTCAATCTCTTTGCCCTGAAAGAGGAGTTTAAGAGAGTCGAAAAAAGCGGGAGTCATTTCATCGGTATTAAGCCTGAATGTCGTAGTCATAGTTCGACCTTTTGAATTAGTATAAAAAGTATAGCACAACTCTATAAATCCCCCTGTGAAGCAAAAAAATCATAATGGTTAAACCATTGGTCAGGGTATTGTCGGACGATGGTTTCGAGTAATGTTGCATATTCTTGCGCTGTTTTGGAAATGGCTTCTTCTTTAGGAAGGGTGAGATCAAAAGGGGGAATAGTATAGTAATAAATATTGTAGCGGTAATCGCTCTCGCGTAGTGAGAAAAGGGCTATCATCGGAACATTACGGTTGTAGGCGACTTCGAACGGATTTTTGTTAATAAGGATAGATTTTCCTAAAAATTCTACAGCGACCCCTCCATCTGCACGTACAAGACGATCCGCCATCATGGCGACTATCTCATTGTTTTGAAACGCTTTGGCGATACGAACGGCAACGCTGATGGCGCCTTCACTAAGATCGATTATTTTCATAGAGGGGAGGGTGGTATCTTCGATTGATTTAGCAAACTCTTGGATACTCTCTTTGGTTGCTTCGTGCATGACGACATTGATGGGGACATCTTTTTGGGTTGGGACGAGTCCGCACATGCTCCAATCTCCGATATGGGAGAAAAGAAAAAGTGCCCCTTTCTCTAAATGGACAATTTCACTATTATGCATTTGGAAATGGTAACGTGAGAGAAACCGTTTGCTCAAAAAACTATCAGAGAAGACGAGGGCAAAGGTATAAAGATGACGATAATAGAGAAAAAAATTAAATTTTTCGGTGTTAAGAAGATAGTATTTGCGTAAATGGCGCTTGAGAGTAGGGGTGGTCAGTGCGAAATAGAGGACGACAAACCATAAAACAATACGTAAACCCCAATATCCAAAAAATCGAAAAAAAAGATAGACAATGTAAAGTCCAAAGCCGTTACCGCGTTGAGTGCTCATTATTTCCCTGTTGTTTTTTGATGGAATTATAGCCTATTGATTAGAAGCTTTAGCTCGTGACAAGATAGAAAATGTTAAAATATCCCAATATTGATTATTATTTAGAGGATTGAACAGATGGTTGAATACGCAACAGTAAAAGAGCAATTAATAGAAGCTCTCCAATTAGAAGATATGAGTGCGGATGAGATCGATGATAATGCAGCATTGTTTGGCGAGGGTTTAGGGCTTGATTCTGTAGACGCAATCGAATTGGTTATCTTTTTGGATAACCAATATGGGATTAAAATTGACAATGTAGGTCAATCGAAAGAGATTTTTGTCTCCATTAAAACCTTGACCGACTATATTAACCAAAATAAAAAATAGTGATTGTCGCGCGCAACCTCTCTAAAACATTTGGAGTAAACAAGGTTTTAGATAACGTTACTTTTGAGATTCAACACGGCTCAATTACAGGCTTGATCGGTCATAACGGAGCAGGAAAAACAACGTTAATGGGGATTTTATGCGCCCTTATGCGTCCCGATGAGGGGAGTGTGCGTGTCGGTGGTGTCGATCTCTTTAGTGATATGGAGAAAGCTCGTTCATTAATCGGGTATGTACCGCAGAAAACCTCTCTTTATCCGGAGATGAGCGGTCGTGAAAACTTGCACTATTTTGGAACGATTATCGGGTTGAGTGGTAAAGCATTAGAACAATCGATTATCGATGTCTCTGTGGCAACGGCACTCGAAGAGCATCTTGATAAACGGGTTGTCCATTACTCCGGTGGGATGCAAAAACGGCTTAATTTAGCAATCGGATTGTTGGGTAATCCACAAATTCTGTATCTCGATGAGCCGACGGTGGGGGTTGATCCAGAGACACGAGAGATTATTTTAGCAACACTCAGTGATTTAGCACACGTTCAAGGGTGCACTATTCTCTATACTTCCCATTACTTTGAAGAGGTTGAACGGATATGTGAACGGCTTATTATTCTCGAACACGGTCGTGTGATTGCCGATGACTCAATAGCAAATTTACAAAATGAATCGTTGGAGCGTTATCTTCAGCGTAACGGTGTACGATGAGAAAAATAGTTGCGGGGATACTCAAAGAGTTTTGGCTGTTAAAACGGGATGTCCATGCACTGCTTGTCCTTTTTGTAATGCCGGCCGCTTTTATCCTCATTATGAGTTTGGCGATGCGGGATGCTTTTTCGGAACACTCTGCCGTACATATCAAAGCGATTATGGTGGATGAAGAAAACTCTACCGCTTCTCGTGAAATGATAGCGCAGTTTGCCCATATAGAAGGGTTCGAATGGAGCGTTAACCCCCAATCTTCTGAACTTTCCCATACCATGATGGAGCGCGATGTACTGATTTCGGTGGTTGTGAAAAAAGGGTTTGAAAAAACTCTTTTGAGCAATGGAGATGTCGCAAAATGTGTTACTGTTTTGGTTGATCCTAAAGCAACTCCTATGGTGCGGATGTTATTTGAATCGGCGATAGCGGGCAGTGTTGCAAAAATCAGCATGATAAACCAAATGAGTGCGCTGAATCCGTGGATGACCTCTGAAGAAAAAGGGACAGCTTTGCGAGATCGACAATGGTTCGAAGAGCAATTTTTTCAAGGGGAGAAAAGAGGCAGTCTCCAGCCAACCTCGGTACAGCAAAGTGTCCCTGCTTGGCTTATTTTTTCAATGTTTTTTATTATCATCCCTATCTCCCATACCTTTGTCAATGAACGACGGTTAGGGACATTAGCCCGTTTGGCGGTGATGAATGTCTCTATAACCTCTTTATTAGTCTCTAAATTTATCCCCTATTTTCTTATCAATCAAATACAGTTTTTCTTGATGCTGATGGTGGGAATTTATCTTGTCCCCATTCTCGGCGGAGATGCACTAATTGTTGGGGATGTCTGGGGAGGATTGATTGTTGTTTCTATCGTGCTCAGTTTTGCAACTATCACCTATGCTCTTGCAATCGCTTCGATAGTGCGAACAACCGATCAAGCCGTGAGTATCGGAGGGTTGTTAAATATTATCTTTGCCGCGCTTGGGGGGATCATGATTCCACTGTTTGTGATGCCCGATTTTATGCAGAATTTAGCAATTATTTCCCCAATGTCATGGGCGTTAAAAGCATTTTTAGCACTTTTTTTACATCAAGTATCCATAGGTGAGTTGATCTTTCCTTTAGGTGGCTTAATGATTTTTGGTACTGTTTGTCTCTCTTTCGCAACCTATCGTTTACATAAAGAGTTAAAGGAGGCACAATGAGAGGATCGCAAGACGAGGATTTTAAACGCTCGCTTAAAATATTGATTATTGAGGCGTGTGAGAAAGAGGTGAGTGTTGATGAGGTGGGAGATAACGATCCTATGTTCGGTGAGGGGACGGCTTTAGCATTGGATTCACTCGATGCGTTGCAAATTTCGATGGAGATACAGAGGGTATATGGTGTAGTCTTAGCTGATAGTAAAAAGTTAAGACGAGTATTTACGTCGATTAATGCATTGGCAGATCATCTACAACCGGAATGAGCATGGGGGTATATGTTCGTGATGCGGTAGTGTATTGTGCATTAGGGAGCAGTGAAGAGGAGATACTCTCTTCGTTACATAACCCTAAAAAAGCTTCACTACAATCATTTCGGTTTGGAAAAGAGCAACGAGAGCGACCCTATGGCGCGATGAATGAGCATAAAGTTGTAGGGTATGATGAGTTTTTTGAACGTTTAAGCAGAGTGCTTCGCGAGGTAATTGAAAAATCCAATCTAAGTGAAGAAGAGCTTGAAGAGTGTCCCTTATTGATCGGTTCGACCTCGATGAACATCCCTTGCTCTGAAGCCCTCTATCAACAAACTCCCCAAGAGATGCTCCCCTCGATCGGATACGGACGAATCGGTGAAACGTTAGCCAACGCGTGTGGTATCGGTGGAGAAGTGTGTTTATTTATTAGTGCGTGTACCTCTTCGGCAAGTGCTTTATTGTATGCCGAGCGAGGGATACAATCGGGGCGGTTTAAGCGTGCTATTGTCCTTGGATTTGAGTTTTACAACGAATTTACCATGTCGGGGTTTGAAGCACTTGGCTTACTGGATGATGCGGGAAGTAGATCATTCGACAAAGAACGGATGGGGATGATGCTCGGTGAGGGGTGTTCTGCGATTGTACTGGATTCATCAGTGCCGAATAAATTGTTTGAATTTTCACTTTTAGGGGGTGAAAATAGATGCGATCTTTTCTCCCCGACCTCTCATAACCCCAATGGAGAGATCGTTGCACAGACAATAGAAGATGCCCTTTTGGATGCGGGTATTGCATCCACAGAGGTGAGTTTAATCAAAGCACATGCAACGGGGAGTAATAGCAACGATATGGCGGAAGGGAAAGGGTTAAATAGAGTGTTTGCCAATATGCCACCTGTTTTAACGTTGAAGCCACTAGTCGGACACACTCTCGGAGGATGCGGTGCAATTGAGCTGGCGGTTTTGTGGTTTGCCCTTAAATCAGGATTTATCCCTAAAAGTTTCGGTTTTAGTACGGTTGATGAAGAGTTTGGGATTATCCCTACGCGCACTGAGGTAGAGTCATCCAGTGGAATCGTCTTAATGAACCATTTCGGTTTTGGGGGGAATGGAGCTGTATTGGTTGCCCGTTATGGGAGAGGTGAATGAAAAAAGTCTATATTGAATCGGTTACATCCCTCATGTGTACTTCAGATCACCCCAGTGCTGATTTGAAAAAAGAGTTAGAGGTTTTAAGCACTCAAAAGTTTCGCCGTATTAACCGCTATATTCTTTTAGGTTTATGCGGTGTATTTAACCTTCCTGAAATCAACCATGTTGATAAGAGTAGCGCCCTTTATATCGGGACTAAAAATGGATGTATTAGTGAAACGGTATCGATGTTGGGGCAAATATACCGTGATGAACTGCTCCCTATGCCCTTTACCTTTATCGGTTCTTCAACAAATATGGCAAGTTATCATATTGCCAACGCATTAGGACTGCATGGTGGAAATTACACCCTTTCGCACCGTTATGCCCCTTTTGAATGTGCATTAGATATGGCGTATTGGGATATGGTAGAGGGTAAAAGTAACTCTGCTATTGTTGGGTGTATTGATGAAGCCGCTCTCCCTTTGGAAGCATTTAAAGAGGTAGTAGGGATGGGTGATGTGGCGGAGTTGTATGAGGGGGGATATTGGCTCTCTTTAACTACCCATGCTAATAACCCTATTGCAGAAGTAGTAGAATCAAAGCGGTTTAAAACTTTTGCACAAGTAGAAGCATATCTCCCGCGAGAGGTGAAAATTATTCACGATGATTCGTATCCTGATAACCAAAGCAGGGGATATATCGGTTCAAATAGTGGATTGATGTTCGTAGAAGCACTCCAAGAGGGGGTGGACGAACAAATTGCGTATGTGACGCAGCTTGGTCAACATCAATTTTTAATGTTAATGGTTAAAAGTTTAAGTGTAAATGACTATAATTAAAATAATTATGATGCAATACTATAAATAGTGTGTTTTTTAAAATTTCGCCAATAAATAAGGGTTATAAAGATGAAGAATTTTTTTGATGTCAGTAAAATGTCTGCCGGAGATGCTCAATATGAAGCACAGAAAATAGCATTTTCTCCTATCGTTTTTCAAGTAGCCAGAGTGCTCAGAACAAGTGGAATATTGAAGCATTTGGATGGTAATAGAGCGGGATTAAGCAGTGATGAGATAGCAAATGATTTATCGATGAGCCCGTATGTAGTGAGTGTTTTACTCGAAACAGGGTTGAGTGCGGGAATTGTAGCTAAAAATAATGAGTTATTTTCAGGTACAAAAATAGGCTATTTTCTCCTCAATGATGAGATGACAAAAGTGAATATGGATTTCAACCATTTTGTCAATTATTTAGGATTATATGAGTTAGATAATGCGGTAAAAAGTGGAAAACCATCCGGTTTAAAAGTTTTTAATAACGATGATACGATTTATCCGGGATTATCAAAATTACCCGATGATGCTAAAAAAGCATGGTTTGATTTTGACCATTTTTATTCTGATTCGGCATTCAAAGAAGCGATAGCAATTTTAGCTCAATACAATATCAAAAGACTTTTAGACATCGGTGGAAACACGGGGAAATTTTCACGCTTATGCGCAACATCAATCCCTACCTGTCATGTAACTATCGTTGATTTACCGGGGCAACTTGATGTTGCAAAAAATGAAAATGAGAAAGCAGGGCTCTCTGATCGAATCGATACCTATTTCGCCAATATGTTGGATGAGACAACTAAGCTTCCCACTGAATTTGATGCGGCTTGGATGAGTCAATTTTTGGATTGTTTTGGAGAAGAGGATATTGTGCGAATCCTGAAAAAAGTAGCACAGGGGATAGCGGATGATGGACATATTTATATCTTAGAGCCACTGTGGGATCGCCAAAAATATGCTACTTCTGCGTATTGTATCATCAATACATCCCCTTATTTTACGGCAATGGCTAACGGTACGAGTAAGATGTTTAATTTTGGCGAAATAAGCAAATATATATCCAAAGCAGGATTGTATGTTGATAATATCTATGATAATATCGGTTTTTCTCACTCACTAATCGTATGCAAAAAAATCAAAGGTGATGCATGAAGTTACTAGTTTTATTCATTTTGTTGACGAGATTTATTTTTGCTCAAGGTGAATTTACCGAAAAACGGTATATCTACGCACTGGATAAAACAACACTTTTTAAAGGCTCTATCACACTGAATGATGATAGTACGATTGTCCGTTATACGTCACCGGAGAAAAAAGTATTAACTCAAATGGGTAATACCCTCACCATCGAAGAGGTTGAATCGAAAAAAACGCAGGTCATCGATCTCTCTAAGCGGATCGATATGAATCTCTATTTTAGTTTTATGCGCTCCATCCATAAAAAAGATTTTAGTTCTCTTCAAAACTATTTTGAGATGACCAAAGAGAAAAATGTTTATCATCTGTTGCCAAAATCTCAAGTAAAACGGGCTATCGAGAAGATGGAGATTACGTTGCGCGGTGATGAGATGCAGCGGATGGTAATCAATTTTACCAACGGGGATGTGATTGAAATCGAAGCACTTTGAGCGTCTCCGTTTCTTCCTCCTCGCTCTTGTCATTAGTGGAATCGGACTCTATGTATTTATCAAATATCCCCTCGCCGGAGAGCTCTCCAAAGCGCTTCCTGAAGATAATGCTACCAAAATTTTAGAGCAGTATGGGGCATTTGATTCCTCTAAAAAACTTTTTGTTTTGGTCAAGGGATTTGATGCGAAAAGTTTAGAACACGCCTATGCTATCAAGGAAAAGCTATCACACCTAAGTCAAGTTGAGAGTGTTTTGTTTGATTTAGGTGATATCGCACCGGAGTCGCAAGAGTATTTGGCTACAAATTGGCTCTATTTGAATGATTTTAATGCAAGTGAGGTGAGTTCACAAGAGGTAGAACTCAAACTAAAAGCGTTAGCAGAATCGATGATGCAAAGCGGCGCGTATGTTCAATTGGATAGGAATGATCCTCTCAAACTTTTTACACAACCTTCCCTCGTTATGGGGACGCATAAAGACGGTAAGCTAATCGTTCCTGAACACGGATATTGTATTATTGCCTCCGTTCGTCCCTCTATTAGCGATATGGAAGGATCTCAAAAACTGTACGATGAAGTGCATCATGCACTAGAGGGTTATAAAAACAGTATCACTCTTTTTAGCCCAAATTTTTACAGTGTCGAAAATTCAGCCTATATCCATAACGATGTTCAGCGTATCACTCTCATCACTATCATGATTCTTATTGGTGTTTATTTCTTTTTCTTGCGCAATAAAATGATGCTCCTCTTTAGTGTTTTGACCCTTTTCCTCTCTGCACTCCTCTCTGTATTGATTCTTAATGCAGTATTTAAAGATGTCTCTATCTTGGTGATTGCGTTTGGTGCGGGGATTGCTACTATTGCCGAAGATTATCTCTTTATGCTCTTTTTGAATGATAATTATGCAAAAAAACAGTTTAACTGGTCTGTATTTTGGGGATTTGCGGCGACGGAAATAGGTCTTTTTAGTTTGGTATTTATCGATTTTCCTCTCATTTCACAGCTCGCTTTGTTTGCATTTGTTTCGTTGGCATTGTCGTATACTATTTTCGCTTTTATCTTTCCGAGATTGCAGTTTTATCGTGAAAAAGATGATTCAGAAGCCCCATCGTTGATCGAAAAAATCTTTCAATGGCAAAAAGTTCCTCCGATAGTGTTTACTCTCCTCTCACTGATTTTGATAGCAGTATCGTTTCCGAAACTTGTATTTGATTCCAACTTTCGCCATTTGGATTATCAAAATCAACCGCTACTCAATGCAGAAAAAATTTTTGAAAGCTCACTGGGAGAAAATCGCCTTCCGATATTGATTTACGGAAAGAGTATGGAAGCGTTGATGCTCAATGCCGAACAGGTGAAAGAGGTTGCTCCGAAGAGCTATACCATCGCCAATCTCGCACTCAGTGAGGCAAAAAGCAAAGAGCGTTTCCAAACGATTAGTGCTTATAATTTTGATTCATTACGTGCAATGTTAAACAATGCAGGAAAAACAGCAGGATTTCGAGAAGGGATGTTTAAAGATTCCTATAAATCGATGGAGTCGTTAAACCCATACCGTCTCGATACGGAGGGGTTACGTCCGTTGGGGATAGAGGTTCTCAAAACAGAGGATGGACGTTATGTGACATTGGGGTATGTTCCACGCGATGAGGTTGCTAATGTAGCACATTCCTCAGATATTAGCGTAGTGGATGGGAAGGAGCTTTTATCCCACAGTGCATCGAATGCTTTAGGCTCTTTCTCCCTCTTTTTAGGGATTGGGTTTACCCTTTTACTTATCATTATCATCGCAGTGACACGTTCTCAAGCACTTTATGCTCTCAATTTTCTCTTTTTCCCGATAGCGGTTATCGTAACCATGCTAGCACTAAACGGCAGTTATAACCTGATGCATCTGTTCGCCCTTTTCTTAATGATGGTCTATGGAATCGATTATGGCATTTATCTCTCTCGCGGGGATATATCCACGTCACTACGGGCAGTATTGTACTCATGCATAACAACCTTTGCAGGGTTTGGGATATTGGTTCTCAGTGATGTTCCGGCGGTAGATTCGATAGGAGCGGTGACGATTGCAGGTCTTGGTGCGATACTCCTCCTCTTCTTTCAAAAAGGGAAACAATGTCACACGTAACGGTACTGTATAACGATGGACGTATTGAGGAAGAAATCGTCGATTTTAGAGGGTATACCCCTGTCTCAGAGAATTCTCGCTGCATTATCCCCACCCACCATGATAAGATGGAGCAAATCAGAGAGATTGTAGCCTCAATCCATCGAGGAGATATTCCGCTGCTCTATGATACGACGATGAAGAGCAGTGATGAGAAAGCTCACCGATTACGCGATTTGCCCCTATCAGAACATCTCCAATCGGCTTGTGTTCTTTTCTTTACCTCAGGCACTTCGGGCAATCCGATAGGGGTTCTAAAAGGGAGTGAGCATTTGGTGAGTGAGTGCGAAGCACAAATAGAGTGGCTTCAACATTATAAGATTGAGCAGTGTCTGGTTACTGTCCCTTTTTTCCATATATACGGCTATCTTTTCGGTCTTGCTATCCCTTTGAGTATGGGTCTTGATATCGTGACCAAAGAGGACTTCCTCCCCCAAGAGATTCTCAAGCTGTGTCAACAAAAGCCGACTTTGTGTATTACCAATCCGGTCTTTATCCGCTCCATGATCCGTTTGCGTGACGATATTGATTTGCGTGATACCCTTTTTATTTGTTCCAGTGGACCGTTAGAGAGTGAAGAGGCTCTAAAATTTGAGCAAAAATACTCCACCCGTTTGGTTCAACTTTATGGCTCCAGTGAAACAGGTGGAATCGCCATACGTGAGGGGGGAGAATCATTGTGGAATCCTCTAAACGGTGTCGTTATCGAGAGTGATGAGGGGATTTTGAGTGTACGTTCCCGGTATCTGTCTCGCTATGTGTTTGACGATGAATTTCGCCCCCTCTCAAATCCTTTTCAGACAACCGATATTATTGAAAAAGTGGGTGAGCAATTCAAGATAGTGGGACGTGCCAGCGAATTGGTCAAAATCGGTGGTAAACGACTCTCGATGGTAGAGATAGAGACATTTTTAGAAACGATGGAGGGGATTGAAGAGGCTCTGGGATTTGTGGAGTACCATCCCTCATCGCTTCGGGGTGAAACATTAACATTGTATCTCGTAGGTGATAGCTCAAAAATTGATAAAACCGTGTTAAAAAAAGCTCTTCATGATCAGTTTGGGGGGATACATATCGAGAGTAAAATCATTATGGTGGATGCCCTCGCCAAAACAGCTTTAGGGAAAAAGATACGTCACAAAGTCATTACTTAAGCTGCCATATAAAACATGGCAATCTCTCCTGTTGCAAATGTGCTCAAACCGTTAAACGCCCGAAATTTAAAGAGATAAGAGTCGTTAAACGAATGGAGTAGGGTAATCGTAATGAGGGGATTACAAACATTAGCCTTCTCCTCTAAGATGACATTGCGAAACGATGAGACAAAACCGATGTTGCAGTGCGGTGAAAGGGGAAAATAGCTCGTCCCCTGTGCAGATGCTTCACAAAACATTGCTAATGTCGGCGTCAGTGGGAAAGATGAACGAAAGGTTACTTCAGTGTCACTTTGCTCTAGGAGTGATTCGACGAAAATAAGGGGTTCTTTATGGGGGAGACGAGAATTTGGCATACAGATTCCTCATTAAACTTATAAAACAAATGGTAAAATAAAGTTACTTAAAATGAGGGTTTTTTTGAATGATTAAACGTGTATTGGTTGTTTATTACTCTCAAAGTGGTCAATTAACAAGAGTATTAGAGAGAATGCTCTCTCCTCTTCACGAAAATCCTGCTATCGAGCTCTCAATAGTGCGTCTCGAGTCGAGTGAAGATTTTACTTTTCCGTGGTCTTTTTGGCGTTTTTTTGATGCCTTTCCGGAAAGTGTCTATTTGGATCCTCCAAATAATTTACCGTTTGAACTAGAAAATCCTCACGAGTTTGATTTGATCATTATAGGGTACCAGCCATGGTTCCTCTCCCCCTCTTTGCCGATGAGTGCTTTTCTCCTCTCGGATGAAGCAAAAATTATTTTAAAAGATAAGCCTGTAATGACGGTTATCGGATGTAGAAATATGTGGATTGAGGCTCATAAAACACTAAAAGAGCTTATTTCTAAGTGTCAAGGTCAGCTGATCGATAACGTCGTTTTTAGTGATCAAAGCGGGCCGTTAGAGAGTTTTATAACAACACCTCGTTGGATGCTGAGCGGTAAAAAAGATTCTTTTTTAGGTTTTTCGCGTGCGGGTATTAGTGATGATGATATTGTTTCGAGTGAACGTTTCGGCAAAAGATTAGTGGAAAAGCTTCAAGATAATAGCCATTTAATAAATGGACCTATGTTGAAAAATCTTGGTGCGGTACAGGTAGATGATCGTTTTATTGCAGCCGAAAAAATTGGGAAAAGGAGCTTTCGAATTTGGGGAGCACTTATCCGTCTTTTCGGTAAAAGAGGTTCAAAATTACGTTTACCGATTTTATCGTTTTATATTCTGTTTTTAATTACGTTAATTATTACGGTAGTCCCGATAAATATGATGATTCAGGCAATGATTCGCCGTTTATTTAAAGGAAAAATAGATAAAATAAGAGAAATATTAGAAGCCCCATCCGGCAGGTAAGAGAGTAGTATGGCGAATGTATACATCACAAAAATAGCAGCATTTTTACCAAACGACCCTGTTGATAATGCTCATATTGAAGAGGTCTTGGGATGTATCGGAGGGGTAAAGTCGAGAGCTAAAAATGTTGTGTTACGCAGCAATGGGATCAAAACGCGCCATTATGTTTTAGACCCTAAAACACGAGAACCCCTTTATAGTAATGCATCATTAACGGCTAAAGCGATACGGTTACTCGAAGATGAGAAATTTTCGCTCTCTGATGTGGGATGTTTGGTGTGCGGAACTACCTCGCCGGATCATTTGATGCCCAATCATGCCCTGATGACACAAGGCGAATTAGGGCTTCATGCGTGTGAAGCGATTGCTACTTCGGGGATATGCTTGAGCGGAGTCACCGCAATGAAATACGCTTATATGGCGATTGCTTCCGAAGAGCACGCTTGTGCAATCAGCAGTGGATCGGAGACATCATCGATGGGGATGAGAGCTGAGATGTTTATGGCAGAATCGGGTGATGCTGAATCTGTTGAAAAACGCCCTGAGATTGCTTTTGGAAAAGATTTTTTACGTTGGATGCTCTCTGATGGTGCGGGGGCAACACTATTACAACCTACTCCCAATAGTGAGGGGATATCGCTTAAAATCGAGTGGATTGATATCCTCTCGTATGCCGGTGAGATGCCTGTCTGTATGATCGCCGGAGCGCATCATAGTGATGAGGGTGTCTATCAACCGTGGAAAGAAGTTCATTCGTCATTGTGGCGTGAATATAATGTTTTTGCGGTTGAGCAGGATGTCAAATTATTGAATGAAAATATTGTCCATTACACCGTTGAAAAACCTTTGTTATCTATCAAAGAAAAACGACAATTATGTGCAGATGATATCGACTATTTTTTACCACACTATTCATCAGAATATTTTCGAGACAAAATGGCTGCCGGTATGGAAAAAATAGGATTTGCTATCCCGTATGAGAAGTGGTTTACCAATCTCACGACCAAAGGAAACACCGGCAGTGCCTCTATCTATATTATCCTTGAAGAGCTATTTAATTCCGGAAAACTTCAAGTGGGTGAAAAAATCCTCTGTTTTATCCCTGAAAGTGGACGTTTTTCAACGGCATTTATGTTGTTGGAGGTGGTTTAAATGAGAGAAGAAGAGGCACCGCAGGATAATATTTCGATTTATCGCGGAGGGAAAAAAGCCCTTTATGCGGCTAAAGCAAACGGTGAGTACGCCGTAACCCCAAGTAGCGGATGGGCAATCGAGGAGATGGCGACACTCCAAGCGGTTGAAGAGTTTAACCGATTAGAGAGGGAAGCGTATCAAGGGTTTCTTGAAAAACGTATCTCCCCTCTAGGAGTATGGATGAACCGTCGCCGAATGAGTCTCAAAACGCTTAGTGAATGCAGCGGTTTTTGGCAATGGAGTATCAAACGTCATTTGCAATACGATACCTTTAAAAAACTCAATCCGAAAACCATTGCACTCTATTGTGACGTCTTAGATGTTAGTGAAGAGGAATTAAATCACCCAAAGGAGAGCATATAATGGGAGAATTTACCCACCGACATTCTGCCCATTGTGAAAGCGGCGTTGTCTCTTCACTGATAACCCATGGCGGTTATCCGATTAGTGAAGTGATGGCATTTGGTATCGGAAACGGTCTTACGTTCGCCTATTTGCCGATAGTAAAAATCGATGGAATGCCTCTTATTGCCTATCGAATGCCCCCTCGAAGTATTATTAAAACCATTACCAAACGTCTAGGGCTTGTGCTACGGATGAAAACCTATCCAAACCCGACTGTCGCACGTGATGATTTGAGTGCGATGCTCCGTGAGGGAAAATTGGTCGGACTTCAAACTTCGGTCTATTATCTCCCCTATTTTCCTCCGGAGATGCGATTTCATTTCAATGCACACAACCTATTGGTCTACGGACAAGATGAAAATGGGTTCAATGTTAGTGATCCGGTATTTGAAGATCCGATGCATATAGGGTTCAATGATCTTGATAAAGCCCGTTTTGCACGAGGAGTATTTGCACCCAAGGGGGCGTGTTACACTATCGAGTCAATCCCTCATGAGATTGATTTGAAAAAAGCAATCACCAAAGCGATTAAACGAACTACCGGAATGATGCTCTATACCCCTTTTCCATGGGTGGGTATTCGGGGGATGAAGATGATGAAAAAGGCGATTTTAAAATTGCCAAATCACCCCCATAAACGGTATGCTTCCCTTTATCTAGGTCATATTATCCGTATGCAAGAGGAGATTGGTACAGGCGGTGGCGGATTTCGTCTCATGTACGCCGGATTTTTATTTGAAGCGGCGGATATTTTAGGGCGTGATGAGCTAAAAATAGCTTCAACGATGATGGGAGAATCGGGAGATGCGTGGCGTCGTTTTGCTCTAAGTGCTTCCAAAGCGTGTAAGGGTTCAGAGTACTCAGTCGAAGAGATTGCATCGAAGCTTCAAGAGGCGATTGATCTGGAAGAGAAAGTATACCGTTACCTACGAGGGCTTAAATTATGAGCCATCGGGTCTATTTAAATGCTTCAAGCTGTGCGTGTGCCGCAGGGCTCACTATCGAAGAGATATTTGAGACACTCTTATCGGGACAATCGGCGATTAGTTACCAAGAGGGATACGTTGAGGGATTTTCTATGCCGTTGGGGAAAATCCCGTATGAGGGTGATTTTTTTGACTTATTGAGTGAGAATGTTAAAAATATTCTCTCTCTCGCACCGTGGTTAATCCCCGCTGAGACGATGGTGGTAGTAGGCTCTTCTGTAGGGGGAATGTGCCGTGCTGAGAAGAAATTTTTTCGCGATGGAGATTGTAAAAACATTGCTGTCGAAGAGTTTGCATTGCGCGCCATAGCCGATGAAATCGTTGGAAAATTCGGGTTTAAATCGGCGCTCTCTTTTTCAACCGCCTGTACCAGTAGCTCAGTTGCCATCGATTTCGCGTATGATCTGATTCATCGTGGGATTATGAAGAGTGTTGTGGTAATTGGGGCGGATGAACTGAGCCGTTCAGCCGTCAATGGGTTCGATTGTTTGGGGATAGCATCGCATGAGGCGACTCGCCCTTTCGATGTGGAGCGAAATGGTATTAATGTCGCCGAAGGGATAGCGGTACTAGCCCTCTCGAGCCAAAAGAGTGAGCAGTGTGTCGAGATTTTGGGGTGTGGGTTGAGCAGTGATGCCTACAATATCACTCATCCCCATCCTGAGGGGGATGGGGCACGTGCCGCGATGCTTCAAGCGTTAGAAAAGGCGGGACTTGAACCTTCGATGATCGATTATATTAATGCTCACGGTACGGGAACAATCGCCAATGATGAGATCGAGAGTGCATCGATTTATGCAATCTTTGGCTCACATCCGTTTGTTGTCTCCACCAAAGCGGTGAGCGGGCATACTTTAGGAGCGTGCGGTGCTCTCGAAGCGGCAATCGGTGCGATGTCTATTCTTCGAAACATCATCCCACCCTGTGTCAATCTCCACACGCAAATCGATTCAAGACTTAACCACCCTCTAAAACCGACCCCTGCCTCTATCAATTATGTGATGTCGAATGCTTTTGGATTCGGTGGGGGAAATGCCGTCATAGTATTAGGGAGAGTCAATGCAGATTAATTTAGAAATACTCGGATTTGCTGTGGTAGAAGACGCTGAAAAGTGCACTGCTCTCAATGAAAAAGTGATTGTGAGCGATATGATGTTGCGCAGACGTTTAACCCGAAATGCCCGTATCTCTCTCTATTTAGCCGATCAACTCGGAGAGATGAATACTCCTATCGTTATAGGAAATGCCTATGGCGAGGTTGCGGAGACGTTTGATATTTTAAAAGCGATTGCATCACATGAGACACTAAGCCCCACCGCATTTCAAAATTCAGTCCATAATACCCCCGCATCCTATCTCTCCATCGTCGGACAAAACAAAGGGTACGTCACCACGGTGAGTGATTTACACGAAACATCCGAAGCGCTTTTAAAAGTGGGGGCACTCAAATCGCTCAGTGCTGGGTCGATGGTGCTGATACTCACCGATGCGATTGATTTTCCCCATATCGATGAGCTCAATCGATGCGGCATTACTCGAAAAGAGTGCGGCGTTGCACTGCATGTCCGTCATACGGAACAACCTACAACCCTTTTTCTAAGCGGCAAACAATTTGAGGGGTATTCCCCAAGTGTTTGGAAAATGTTAGAGATAGCCCAAGGGTGTCAATTAGGCTCCATTATCGGGGTTGAGATTTAAAAAAGAACCTTATCGTAATCAACGAGTACTTTTCCGCCGTTACGCAGAAGCTCCATTGTATTTAATTCATGGATGATAGTAGGGGAAAAGAGGGTTTTGAGATGGATAGCATAGACTTTAAAATCGTTGCGTGAACAGGTTTCGAGTTCGCTTTGGAGTAGGGCAGGGGTGAGATGTTTACTATCGTGTGCCAGTTTTGCAAAGCTTGAGGGGAACGATACTTCGATAACAAGGGTGTGAATATGGTGATTTTTATCCAATAATTCCCATATTTTCGAACATTTGTAAGTGTCGGCACTAAAAAGAATCCCTTGGGCATTTTTCTCGATGAGATAACCGCAACTTCCATCGGTATGGTCGGTTTTAAATGGGGTAAGGGAAACATCATCAATATAATATTTTTGATCAAGTTTTATTTCGATAAGTTCAATCGTCTTATCAGTATGCCCAATGAGGCTAATCTCTTCAAAATTGGGCCAAATACGGTGGTTAAAAATAAACTGACGTAAATCATCGAGGGTCGCTTTAAGCCCGTAAATTTTAAGAGAGATCGATTTTTGGGTGACAAAAAGATCAGCAAGAAAAGGGATATCGATGATATGATCAAGATGCGAATGGGTAAGAAAGATATGCTCGATGGTAAAAACATCATCTCCAAAAGCATTAATAAGATTTCCTGCATCGATAACGCAGTGTTTCGAAACACGTAGACACGTAGTCCCTTGTGTAGGGGTTCGTGTCCCTCCGGTTCCTAAAAATTCGATAAAGTTCATTCTTTCTCTACCCTTCATAAAATTTTATTATAATATAAAATAGATGAATTTTCACCTTAATGGTTAAATGAGTATTAATTAAACACTAATGGTCGTTTTTTTAGTACGATCTATGTTATCCTTACTTATTAGCTTGCACAAGGAAACCCGATGTCGCTCAAAGTTGTTCTCTCTCATAAAACTCATTATGCTTTTGATAAACCTATCAATCTTTCTCCCCATATAATCCGTCTTCGTCCCGCACCGCACAGTCGTACCCCGATTGAAGCTTATTCTCTCACGATCAAACCGGATAATCATTTTATCAACTGGCAACAAGACCCTTTCGGTAACTATCTTGCTCGAATCGTTTTTCCGGAAAAGACAACTGAACTCGCTATCAATGTGGAAGTAAAAGCGGAATTGGTGAGTATCAATCCATTTGATTTTTTCGTCGAAGAGTATGCATCTGATTTTCCGTTTAAATACAGAAAAGAGCTTAAGCAAGAGCTACAACCCTATCTTCAGATTGATGAAGATGGGAAAAAACTTAAAAGCTTTTTGTCAAAAATAGATTTAACACCGCGCCCTATTAATGATTTTTTGGTTGAACTCAATATGAAAATCAATCAGCATCTTAACTATACGGTTCGCATGGAACCGGGAGTGCAGACGTGTGCCGTGACATTGGGCAAAAAACTCGGTTCGTGTCGTGATTTCGCATGGCTTTTCGTCCAAGTCCTTCGCCATTTAGGACTTGCGGCCCGTTTTGTTTCAGGATATCTCGTACAGCTCTCTGCTGATGTGCAATCGCTTGATGGTCCAAGCGGGCCGGCAGAGGATTTCACCGATCTACACGCGTGGACGGAGGTTTATATTCCGGGTGCGGGGTGGATCGGTTTGGATAGCACCAGCGGATTGTTCGCCGCAGAAGGGCATATTCCCCTCGCATGTACCCCAAGCCCTGAGGGGGCAGCACCTGTTGAGGGAGCTATGGATAAATGTGAAGTGGAATTTGAATATTCCAATACCGTCACCCGTATTTTTGAATCTCCCCGTGTTACCAAACCGTATCGCACTGAACAGTGGGACGCAATCAATGCTTTAGGGTATGCGGTTGATAAAGAACTCGTGGCAAACGATGTACGTATGAGCATGGGGGGAGAACCGACGTTTGTCTCTATCGATGATATGGAATCAGAACAGTGGAATACTGAAGCAGATGGGGAGCATAAACGTGAGCGGGCAAATGTCCTCTCACGACGGTTGCTGAACAGTTTCGGAAAAGGGGGGATGCTTCATCACGCACAAGGTAAATGGTATCCGGGTGAGCCATTGCCTCGATGGATGTCTACGATCATTTGGCGCAAAGATGGTCAGCCGATTTGGAAAAATCCCGATTTGTTAGCAAGTTTGGATCAAAATTTTGACTATACCCCCGAAGATGGTCGCAAATTTTTAGAGACGTTATGTTTAAATCTTGGTATCAGCGATAAAAATATCCACGATGCCTATAACGATCCCCTCGTAGCATTGCTCCAAGAGTCATTGTTACCTATCGATATTGATCCCAAAAAAGCCAACCTCAAAGACTCACTGGAACGTCGTGCATTGGCAGAATCCCTCTCCAGCGGTATTGATAAACCCGCAGGGTTCGTCCTTCCACTAAACTGGGGGATGACCCGTTGGGTAACGTGTCGTTGGGAATTTCGCCGTCCACAGCTCTTTTTAGCCCCAGGTACTTCTCCCGTTGGATTACGCCTCCCACTCGATTCATTGGCGCATAAACCCCATATTGAATTAGAACAAAGTTTTGAACCCGATTTGTTCGGGGCATTTCCCTCTTTAGGTGAATATCACAGTGCCGTAAAGGTGCGTGGAGAAAAAGTGAGCAAAAAGACTAAATCCTCAACCGATTATGAAGTTTTTGTCCGTACCGCGTTGAGTATCGAGATACGGGAGAATAAACTCTTTATTTTTCTCCCTCCGATTACCAATACCGAAGCCTTTTTGGATTTGATAGCCTCCATCGAAGAGACGGCAGAAGCACTCAATATGGCAGTCATGATTGAGGGATATGAACCACCACATGACCTACGAATTGAAAAAATGAGAGTTACTCCCGATCCGGGAGTAATCGAGGTCAATATCCATCCAACAACGAGTTGGGAAGAACTAAGTCACGTCATCACCACCCTCTACGAAGAGGCACATCAATCCCGTCTAGGGACACTCAAATTTATGCAAGACGGTAAACAAGGGGGGACAGGTGGTGGAAATCATGTCACTATCGGAGGACTTACCCCGAGTGATAGTCCATTGCTCCGAAACCCTGAGCTTTTGCGTTCATTGCTCACTTTTTGGCAACACCATCCAAGCCTCTCGTATCTTTTCTCTGGTGCGTTTATCGGACCTACTTCCCAAGCACCGCGTGTTGATGAGGGGAGACTTGAAAATCTGTATGAACTCGAAATCGCTTTTAACCAAATCCCTCATGGTGAACCAATCCCGTTTTGGTTGACTGACCGACTGTTCCGTCATATGCTTACCGACTTGACGGGGAATACCCACCGCAGTGAGTTTTGTATCGATAAACTCTACTCACCTGACTCTTCGACAGGTCGGCTAGGGATTTTAGAGTTGCGCGGATTTGAAATGCCGCCGCATGCACAGATGTCATTGGTGCAGATGTTGTTAGTTCGAACACTCGTCTCCCTTTTCTGGAAAAAACCGTACCGTCATAAATTGGTACGTTGGGGGACTCAACTGCACGATAAGTTTTTAATTGAGCATTATGTTCGTGAAGATATTCGTGATATTGTGGAGTTTTTACGCTCAGAAGGGTACGCGTTTGAGAATGATTGGTTCGATCCATTTTTCGAATTTCGCTTTCCACTCTATGGTATGACACAAATCGAAGGGGTTCATTGTGAACTTCGCGGTGCTATTGAGCCGTGGCATGTTTTAGGAGAGGAATCAAGTTCACAAGGGACAGCCCGTTATGTCGATTCTTCACTGGAGCGGGTACAGGTTAAAGTCTCTAATTTCGTCGATGAGCGGTATGTATTGACGTGTAATGGAGTCAAAGTTCCTTTGGTTAATACGGGAGTAGAAGGGGAATACGTCTCAGGGGTACGTTACCGTGCTTGGCAACCGTGGTCAGCACTCCATCCGACGATTGGGGTGGATACGCCGTTGGTATTTGATCTTGTCGATACATGGAATCGTCGCTCTGTCGGGGGCTTTACCTATTTTGTCTCCCATCCGGGGGGACGATCGTACGATACTTTCCCAGTCAATACCCTTGAAGCACAATCTCGCCGTATCAGTCGGTTTTGGGGATTTGGTCATACCCAAGGGGAGATGGAAGAGGTACATGAGCCGATTATCCGAGAACAAGAACTCTCTAAAGATGAAAAAATAGGACGAGTTGTTGAGAAACATACCGCGAAAAAAAGTTTTGCGTATCAAGAACTTCCAGGGAGCTTAGAGTATCCGCATACATTAGATTTACGCCGTAAGTGGAGTCCTAATAAACAATGATGTTTGAGAATTATAAGAGTGGATCGTATGATGAGATGTTTGATGATGAGGGTAATGTTCGAGACCACTGGAAACAGCTAGTAGCCAATCTCGAAGAGTTAGGACTCGATCAGCTTGAAACGAAACGTCAGGAGATTGATTGGCGTTTGGAAGATAATGGAGTAACCTATAATGTCTACAATGACCCTAACGGTATCTCCAGACCATGGAGTCTCGATCCTATTCCGCTTCTATTAGAGGGGAATGATTGGAAACGTATCGAAGAGGGGGTAAAACAACGCTCAACCCTCCTAAATCTCATTTTTAAAGATATCTACGGAGAACAGCGTCTTTTAAAAGAGGATATTATCCCCAGTGAGGTTATTTTTGCCCATAGCGGGTTTTTGCGTGAAGTTCATGGACTATTTAATGATATTGCCTACCCGATGATGATTCTAGCCGTTGATTTGGCGCGTGGACCTGATGGTAAAATGTGGGTGGTGAGTGACCGTACACAAGCACCTTCGGGATTGGGTTACGCGGTAGAGAATCGTTTGACGATGAACAGCGCGATGCAGACCCTTTTTCAACACCTTTCGATTCGACGACTTCACCTCTTTTTTGATAAGTTCAAAACGATGCTCTTAGGATTAAGCAAAAGCAACTCCAATGATCCGCTTAACGTTTTACTCTCCCCAGGTCCGCACAATGAGACCTATTTTGAACACTCCTATCTCAGCTCTTTTCTAGGACTCACCCTCGTCCAAGGTCAGGATTTGTTAGCCAAAGGGGGCGCTTTATGGCTCAAAAGTCTCAAAGGGCTCCGACGGATTGATGCGGTAGTCCGACGAGTAGATGAGAGTTATTGTGACCCGTTGGAATTGCGCGCTGATTCGAGACTTGGTGTTTCGGGATTGGTTCAAGTGCTTCGTAAACAGGGGGTTTCTATGGCAAACCCTTTGGGTGCCGGTATTTTGGAAAATTTAGGACTCTATCCGTTTTTACCGCGTCTTGCACACTATTATCTCAATGAAGAGTTGATTTTACCCCAAATAGCGACATGGTGGTGTGGTCAACCCAACGAGCGTGAGTACGTTTTGGAACATCTCTCCACCTTAATGATTAAAACCATCGACCGTAGTGCTTTGTATTTGGGTAAAAACCTCTCTACGGGTGAACTTGACGCGCTGAGGGCAAAAATTGAGGCAGAACCGTATCGATACGTCGGTCAAGAAGAGGTTCAATTCGCGACGGCACCGAGTTACACACAAGGGAAAATTCTCCCCCGTAAAGTGGTAATTCGATCATTCGCGATTCACTCAGATGAGAGTTATACCGTTATGCCGGGAGCTTTGGTGCGGGTTGAGAGCAGTGCAGATGCATTGGTGGTTTCAGGACAAGGTGGGGGAAGCAGTAAAGATTTATGGATTTTAAGTACGCCCGATGATTCAGAAAACAGTACATCCATGACAATGACCCAAAAGATGGACGGAATGTTTCAAAGTATGGTTCAATTACCCTCCACACTACCTCTTAGTATGACCAATGTTTTTAAAGCCCGAGGATCATCTGAAAATTCATTAGAAAATATACCGAGTCTACGAGCCGAGAATCTGTTTTGGTTGGGGCGTTATCTAATGCGTTCCATCACCAATGCACGGATGATTCGCCTCACCCTAAAAAGTCTCGTGAATGCTACCCGTTATGATCGTCATGCAGATGAGAGGGTTCAAGAGGTATTGTGTACGACCCTTACACACTTAACAATGACCTATCCGGGATTTTTAGGGAGAGATGAGGATGAAATTCCCGATCCGTTAATAGAAATTTGGTCGGTAATGTCGGATAACGCTCGGATCGGATCATTGTCTCAGGCGTTGGGGATGCTTTTCAATGCCAGTACCAGTACAAAAAACCTTCTCCCTATCGAAGGGTGGAGAATTTTAGATCGCCTTATGCGTGAATGGAACGATTTCACCCACCAAAAAGCCCCGACACAACGCGCTATGATTTCGGGAATCGATAAACTTTTGGTTCATTTGATGGCGTATAAAGGGTTGATTGAAGAGAGTTTGTTTGCAGAACAGGGGCTGGTACTCTACGATATCGGTGCACATTTAGAACGTTCCAACCTTTTGATTTCTAAAGCACGTGCGATGCTAACCAATGTCTATGAACCGTTTGTGGAATACGAGATATTAGAGACCCTATTAGGAAGCAGTGAGAGCCTTAATGCTTATCGTGCCCATTACCGCGCCTCTATTAATTTAGTCCATGTCAGCGAATTTTTAGTGCTCAATATAAAATTTCCAAAATCGTTAATCAGTGAAATAAATCAACTGCTAAAAGCATTACCGAAATTGCCGAAATTTAAACATGAGATGTATCTTAGCCGTTACGAAGAGCCCCTTTTTGAAGCTTTTTCATTGTTACGTTTAGAGCGAATTGAGCATTTGTCGTTTTTGGATAAAGATACGGTTGTCCGTGAAAATTTGGATAATCTATTGTCTTTAATCGCCGATAAATTGTTAATCGCCGCTGATGAACTTTCAAAAACCTATTTTTCCCATTATGATGAGTAACCATGCTGTACCATATTTTTCATAGCACCCAATTTTCGTACCAGCAGTGGGTTAGCTTTAGTCACAATTTAATCCGTTTACGGCCACGAAATACCCCGACACAAACATTAGTCGATTACTCTTTATCCACTGACCCGATAGTGAGTGAGATGGAGAGTTATGATGATTATTTCGGTAACCATCTTTGTCATCTTCTGATTCGTGAGCCCCACCACCATCTCAAAGTCACTGCCAGATCGTGCGTTGCTATCGATTATGAAGCGGTTGAACACCATGCAAAATTGGCACATGAAGCACGGCGTGTTACCTACACAGAGATGCTTGATGCCTTTCATGCCAATACCCCTGATGTCATCGATGCACTGCAATACCGCCTCCCCAGCCGTTATATTCCACTCGCTAATCATGATTTACGAGAGTATGTACTTCTCTCATTCGCACCGGATAAATCTTTATATGGATGTGTTGAAGCGTTTATGAATCGTGTATTTAACGATTTTCAGTTTGTTTCAGGTTTTAGTGACTTGAGTACACCGGTTGAGGAAGTATTTCGTGAACGCAAAGGGGTATGTCAAGATTTTGCCCATCTCTCCATTACCGCTTTACGCTCTATTGGACTGAGTGTCCGATATATGAGTGGCTATTTAGAGACACTTCCACTTGAGGGGGAAGAGAAATTTTTCGGTGCCGATGCTTCTCATGCATGGTTCTCTGTATTTATACCGAACTTCGGATGGTTCGATTTTGATCCAACGAACAATATCATCCCCTCATATCAACATATCGTATTGGGATATGGTCGAGATTATGACGATTGTTCACCAATGCAGGGGGTCGTTCAAGGGAGTGGGCTGAGCAGACTCAATGTAATGGTGGATGTCTCACGTGATGATTCCCTTCCTATATAATAGAAGATGGAGGAAAAACGGCACATTATTTCCTTTTTTCAAAGTTTTTTGCAATTTCTTTTAAATTCTTTCGAAAAGCTCTTGACATTCATTTCATTTTCCCCTATAATTCCCGTCCACAAACGATGAGACGCTTCGAAAGAAGGGTTAAGTTTGAGTTTGAGATCATTGAAAACTAAGTA